>CAZZBA010000283.1:0-5585 GCA_964652765.1 uncultured Victivallales bacterium
ACAAACCTTTTGCTCCGTACCGGCCTCACCGAGGCCAGCTACAACTCCCCATCCGCAAGACGGCAGGTAAATGCTTGTAGCCGGGGTCGGTGACCCCGCTCTAATTTTTTCACCCGACCCCCGGGGCAACCGCGCATGTTTGTGCTATAACTATGCGGATTAGTTCTATGATTTAACCGTCTGCTGCCGGTATCCTGATTCATGCTAACGTGGGGTGGCTGGCTAACGCCTGGAACCAGGGTAATACAACAGAGGGAGATGTATCATGACAGGGAAGGAACTGATCTTGAATGCGGTCAAGGTTGCCGCCACACCGCGTCCGGCCTGGTTGCCGTTTGTCGGCTGCCATGGCGGCAAGCTGATTGGCAAGACAGCCACCGAGTACCTGAAGTCGTCGTCCCTGATGGTTGAAGGTCTCAGGAAGGCGAAGGAACTGTACCGGCCCGACGGGTTGCCGGTGACGTTCGATCTCCAGGTCGAAGCGGAGATTCTCGGCTGCCAGTTGCACTGGGCCGACGAGGTGCCGCCCTCGGTGGTCACGCATCCGCTGGAAGACAAGTTCGACCTGTCCAGGCTGCCCGCGCTCGATGCCACCAAGGGACGTCTGCCGGTCATCATGTCCGCGCTCGAGACGCTCGACGAGCAGATCGGCGAGGAGGTCGCGCTCTATGGACTGCTGTGCGGCCCGTTCACGCTGGCACTGCATCTGCGAGGCAACAATATCTTCCTGGATATGTTCGACGAACCCGGCAAGGTGCAGGAACTGACGGACTATTGTGCCGATATCGCGATCAAGATGGCCCGGCTCTACCTTCAGCACGGGGCCAGCGTGATCGGTGTGGTCGACCCGATGACCAGCCAGATCTCGCCGGAGCATTTCGAGGCCTTTGTGACACCGGCCATGAACAAGCTGTTCGACTGGATCCGGGCGAACAACGGCCTGTCCTCGATCTTCGTCTGCGGCGATGTGACCCGCAACCTGGAGGTCATGTGCCAGACCCGCGCCGACAACATCTGCGTGGACGAGCAGATCTCGATCCCGCACTTGCGGCAGCTTTGCGAGGCAACGGGCAAATCGTTCGGCGGCAACATCAAGCTGACGTCGGTACTGCTGCTGGGCAGCGAGCTGGACGCGCAGCGCGAGGCGGTCGAGATCATGGATGCCGGCGGCGGCAAGGGGTTTGTACTGGCGCCCGGCTGCGACCTGCCCTACCACACGCCGCCTGCCAACCTGGCCGCCGTGGCCGAGGTGGTGCACGATGAATACGCCCGCCGCGTCGCCCGCGAAACCACCGCCGGGGCGGAGGATGCCTATGATGACATCGAGGTGCCGCGCTACAACCGCTTCAAGGAGGTCATCGTGGATGTGATCACGCTTGACTCCACCTCCTGCGCACCTTGCCAGTACATGATGGAGGCGGTGGAGAAGGCCGCCGCCAAGGCGTTCGTCAAGGTCTACATCAACGAGCACAAGATCAAGGCCAGGGCCGGGCTGGGGATGATGAAGAAACTTGGGGTGAGCAACCTGCCGACGATCTGCATCGATGGCGAGATCGCCTTCGCCTCGATCATCCCGGACATGAAGACCCTGGTCAAGGCCATCGAGGCCCGCGCGATCGCCAAGAATATTTCCAACCTTGCAAGTTAGGGTGTATCAGTTGCACAACCTGATCCCGATCTGCCTGGTCACAGGGTTCCTGGGGGCTGGCAAGACCACGTTCCTGAAGGCGATCACCCGACGCCATTTCCAGCGGCGCCTGGTCTACCTGGTCAACGAGTTCTCCCCGTGCGATATCGATGGCGCGATCGTCTCGGAATCGAATCCGGATGTTGTGTCCGTGCCTGGTGGCAGTATCTTCTGCAAGTGTCTCGTGACGCAGTTTATCTCGCAACTACAGGCGATCCCGGCGCGCTTCGGCACACCCGAAGGACTGGTCATCGAGGCCAGCGGCATGGCGAATCCGAAGGTGATGGCCTCGATGCTGCGCGAGACCCGGCTCGATGCGCAGTACCGCCTGGCCAGGATCATCAGCGTGGTGGATCCCGGCAGCTTCCACAAGCTGCGCCGGACGCTGCCGAACATCACCGCACAGATCGAGGCCTCGGACCTGGCCCTTATCAACAAGACCGACCTCTATGCCGGGGAGGCGATCCGGGCCACCGCTGAGGCGTTGCGTTCCATCAACCCCGGTATTGAAATCCGGTCCTGCGTCCGCGGCGAGGCGGACGTCGAGCTGTTCGCGGCAACCGCCTCGCAGCCAGTCGTGACGGATGCCGCGCTGGCCCTCTGCCGCGATCCGCTCTATGCCACCGTGACGCTGACCCCGTCGAAGGGGATCGTTGCCGAAGAACTTTGGCAACGGTTGCAGGAAGTGGAGGCGGATATCTACCGGCTGAAGGGCTATCTACCCGCCAATGGCGGCAACGCCTATGTGGACTATTCGAAGGCTGGGTTCGAGGTCAGCCAAGCCGTATCCAGCCGCGAGCCGGTCATCGTGCTGATCCATGCCGGTAATCCGGCCCCGCGCACCCGCGAATTCATCGCCTGGATCGGTCGGGGTAACTAAGTTGTAACTTCAATTGCTTGAAGTCAGATTAAGGCGAAAGATTAGGGCGAAAGATAAAGGTTGCCGAATGCCCCCCTAATCTTTTGCCTTAATCTTTCGCCCTAATCTCCTCACAGGACAGCACCGAAGACAGCCAAGAAGCGTTTCAACATGCATCGTCCGGGCGTACCCGGGGGCGGGACTAGAAGAGCAGTTTGAAGAAGCGCAGGATGCCTTGCTTCCACGGCACGCGGTGCGAGATGCCGCTGCGGTTCTCGAAGTCAGCCAGATGCGCCTGGTACCAGTCGTAGTTGCGCACCAGCGCGTCCTTGTTGGAATAGCGTGGCGCGTATCCGAGCACCCGCTGTGCCTTCTCGATGCTCACGAAAGAGTCCTCGCAGGCCGTCTCGTACACCCACTTGTAGAGCGGCGAGAGCTTGAAGAACTCCAGCAGGCGCAGCGTCCAGATGATCGGGGTGGCGGGGGTGCCGACGATCCGCTTGCCGTGACCGGCGCGGTCCAGGACGGCCTGGTAATCCTCGCGCATGGTCGTGAAGTCCCTGGCCCCGATGTTGAACGTGTCATTGACGAGCGCCTTGCCGAGCGTGAGCGTCAGCCAGATCGCCCCGCATAGATCCTCGACATCCAGGAGCTGGTAGCGGTTGCGCCCGTTGCCGATCATCGGGAAGTTCCGGCCGTCCCTTGCCCAGTCGTAGAAGAGCGCGAATACGCCGAGACGCTCGGGGCCGACAAACGACTTCGGGCGGATGATCGGCACGCACATGCCCTTGTCGCGATGCGCCAGGCAGACCTTCTCGGCCTCGATCTTGGCGATGCCGTAGGGGCCGACCCCATCGAGCTTGTCATCCTCCAGCAGCGGGTGATGGTCGGGAATCCCGTAGACAGCAGTGGACGAGATATGCACGAACCGTTCCACCGTGCCGGCCACCGCCGCGGCCTCGAGCAGGTTGCGTGTGCCGTCCACATCGGTGGTCATGATCTCCGTCTCGGAATACAACGGCAGGGCCGCCGCGGTATGGATGACCCAGGTCACACCCTGCATGCAGCGCGCCACGGCGGCCTTGTCGCGGATATCCCCGATCACCGCCTCGATACGGTCGCGCTCCGGATAGTCGAACTCCACCAGGTCCAGCGAGATGATGCGGGTAATGCCCTTTCCCAGCAGGTGTCGGATCAGGTTGATACCGAGAAAGCCGCTGCCACCGGTGACGAGAACTTTTGCGTCCATGCGATGCTCCTTGCAATTATGGAACCACCTGCGGCCTTCGTGCGGAAGACGAAACTGAATAACGGCCCGCCTTCGCCGCTGTGCGGCTACGGCGTGGCATTTTCCGCCTGTCGGCGGAAAATGGTGGAGGTAAGGGGGGTCGAACCCCTGACCTTCGCATTGCGAACGCGACGCTCTACCAAACTGAGCTATACCCCCCCGGAAACGATGCGCGTAACCTAGCACCATCGACGCCCCGATTCAAGCACAATTCCGGAACCTTCCGGACCGCTGGTGCACGGCGGGTAAAGCGCTCAAATTATAGCCTTGATTTGCACGTGATAGTGTTCGATATTCAGTTAGTCAGTTGGTGTCCCATGGTGTTGACAGCCAGGTAACCAGGAGGAGGCAGGATGCGTACGGCGAGGACGGTTCGGGTGGTGGCGGTACTGGGCTTGATGGTGCTTGCGGGTTGCACGGGCACGCCGACGGTGCAGCGTGTCGCGGTTGACGAGGTCCGCGACCTGAGCGGGCGCTGGAACGACACGGACTCGCGCCTGGTGGCGGAGGAGATGCTCAGCGATGTGTTGCGCCGTCCATGGCTTTCCGAATTCACGGCGTCGGCCGGGCGCAAGCCAGTCGTGATCGTGGGCACGGTGCGCAATCTCAGTTCCGAGCATATCGAGATGGGCACGTTCGTGAAGGATATCGAGCGAGAGCTGATCAACAGCGGCGCGGTCCGTTTTGTCGCCAGCAGTACCGAGCGCAGCGAGGTCCGCGACGAGCGCCTGGACCAGCAGTCGTTCGCCACCGAGGAGAGTGCCAAGCGGCTCGCGGCGGAAACCGGTGCCGACTACATGCTCAAGGGCGGAATCAAGACCCTGATCGACGCAGTCGACGGCCAGCAGGTCAAGTTCTACCAGATCGATATGGAACTGATCCACGTCGAGAACAACGAGAAGGTCTGGATCGGGTCGAAGAAGATCAAGAAAGTCGTGAAGCAGGCGCGCGCCCGTCTTTGAGACCGCCTGCCAGTCACGGACGCGAGCCGGGAGGTTGAATGCGGTGCTTCTGTACAGGCTTGACGGCGGCGGCGCTGGCGGTTCTGGCGACCGGCTGCGCAAGCACGCGCACCAGCAAGCAGCATCTGCTCGGGATCGAGAACCGGCTTGCCGGGCACGATTTCGCCATTGCTCTGGAGCAGATCCAGACCGCCAAGACAACGGCCTACAAGGAGAAGGACCGCATCCTCTACTACCTGGATGCGGGGATGCTCTGCCATTACAGCGCACGCTGGGCGGAGAGCAACGAGTTGCTCACGCAGGCCGAGCAGGCCATCGAGGAGGCCTACACGCGCAGCGTCAGCAAGGCGGCGACCTCGATCATGCTCAACGACAACGCGCTGGAGTATCCCGGCGAGGACTACGAGAACATCTACCTCAACGTCTTCAAGGCGATCAACTTCCTGCAGCAGGGCGCCTTCGATCCCGCGTTTGTCGAGGTGCGCCGCATCAACGACAAGCTCAACCTGCTCGAGGACAAGTACGCCAGGATGGCGACGGAGTACAACAAGACGACGGAATCCTCCGGCACGTCGAAGTCATTCCAGCCGGCGGGAACCCGCTTCCATAATTCCGCGCTGGCCCGCTATATGAGCATGCTGATGTACCGCACGGAAGGGCAGTGCGACGATGCGCGGATCGACCTCCAGAAGCTCAGCGACGCCTGGGACGCGGCGCGCGAGGTCTACCCGTTCCCGCTGCCGTCGTTCGCCGTGGCGCTGGCCACCTCGCCGGATGCCTATGCCAAGC
>CAZZBA010000284.1:0-5566 GCA_964652765.1 uncultured Victivallales bacterium
GGGATTGCTCTCGCCACAAAGGATGGAATCGCCTCAGACATCAACACCAGGATTTGTCCCTTTTGGTTAAATACATCAGGCATACCGCGTGGAAACTGCGACAAATTCTTGATGACATGGCAATTCAACCCGTCTTTGGCTAGAATCTCAAGTAGCGCCTGGTGGGAGTCCTGGAAATGGGTGACGACAACAGAATTACGCCCTTGCTGGGCATTACTTCGAATATGGCCCAGAAGATCGTTGATCTTTCCTTGCGTTGTCAGCCAGATCCGTTCCGAGAATCGCGGCTTTTTCTTGCCAAACATCTTTTCAAATAGCCCATGATCTCTTCTCCTATTGAACCTCAATTAAACGGCTTGATTCGCAAATACTCCACCACGCGGCGCCTTTTGTATCCTCGATTGGAGATGTTGCTCTGGTTTAAAACTAGACCGGTTCGGGGTGGCGCGCAAGGTGATTCTAGGAAAAGCACAACTTGACTTCTATAAAATAATGCTGTATTTATTTAGTCGCAAATGTAAAAAAGGAAGCATATATGACAACCGTAACGCGTTTTTACCAGCCGCCTATGGGTAGCTATTTCCTGTTTGGACCTCGCGGCACGGGAAAGTCAACATGGCTCAAACAACACGACGCAAAGGCTATCCGCATTGACCTGCTTGACCGCGAGAACTACCGCCTTTATGCAGCCCGGCCTGAACGGTTGCGCGAACTGGTCCTGGCTCAAGCGACTCCAGCTTGCATCGTGTTGGACGAGGTACAGAAAATCCCCGAGTTGCTTGATGTCGTTCACCAGATCATGGAGGACCATCCTCAGCACACCTTCATCCTGACCGGATCAAGCGCACGCAAACTTAAGCGAACCGGCGTCGATCTATTGGCAGGGCGTGCCGCGCTTACCACCATGCATCCGTTCATGGCTGCCGAACTGGGGGACGATTTCAATCTGGATGTTGCACTGAATATCGGACTTGTGCCGGTTATCCATTCCTCCGCTGATCGGCGCGCAGCACTGGGTGCCTATCTCGGGCTCTATCTGGAACAGGAAGTAAAGGCCGAGGCGATGGTGCGGGATGTAGGCGATTTCGCCCGGTTCCTGGAGGCGATATCCTTCTCGCACTCCTCCATCCTGAACATCACCGGGGTGGCGAGGGAATGCCAGGTCAACCGGAATACGGCTCAAGGCTACGTGGATGTGCTGGAGGATCTGCTGCTTGCCTTCCGGCTGCCCGTCTTCGCCCGTCGCGCCAAACGCAACCTTGCACAGCATCCGAAATTCTACTTCTTTGATGCGGGCGTATTCCGATCGGTTCGTCCCCGCGGACCGCTTGACGCACCGGAAGAAATGGCAGGGGCCGCCCTGGAAGGGCTCGTCGCCCAGCATCTGAGGGCCTGGATCGCCTACGGCAATTGTCCCGACATCAAGCTCTACTACTGGCGCACGAAGTCAGGAGCGGAGGTTGATTTCGTTGTCTATGGTGAGGACACGCTCTGCGCGTTGGAGGTAAAAAATGCAAAAACCGTATACCGCGCGGATGTGCGGGCTCTGCGGGCATTCAAGGAGGATTACCCTCAGGCGCAGACAGGCCTGCTCTACCGAGGCAACGAGCAACTGCTGATCGACGGCATCCTGTGCATGCCGTGCGAGGCCTTCCTGCGGGATCTGCGTCCCGGCTCGCCGCTGCCTTTTTCCCCCCTTGCATAACGCGTCGCGAACCCTATTGGCGGACAGATATTACCTGCCGGGGCTAATCGGCGATTGGCTCATTGTGGCTCTCTGCAAGCGGAATCTGTATGTTGAAGGAATGGTCACGGCTGGCGTCGTCGGCAGCGGCGCAGAAGAGCGCGAGTGGGTTGCCGTTTTCGAGGTAGACCTGCGGGCGCTCCAATGCGTCGAGCGTCTGCCGGCGACCGTCAGCCCAGGCGATTTCCAGTGTCGCCACCAGCGGATGGCGCGCAAGTCTCCAATCGAGGCCATCGGCAGACTCGAACAGCGCCAGCGAGCGGCCTTTGCCGGTGAAGATGCCGTGGTTGTCCTTGACCACTGCCCAGTAGCGGTCGGCCCCGCGCCAGATGAACGGATCCTCCGAGGCGAAGTGCTCGCCGGGCCGCGTGAAAAGCAGCTGCGGGAATTTCATGAACGGACCTGTCGCAGCGTCGGCCGTCGCGGCAAGGTGCACGACAGGCCCGCCGAAAGGCATCGCGTTCTTCCTGGCAACGCCCTTGTAGACCATTAGAAATGTGCCATCGGGCCGTTGACACACCGAGGGGTTACTCACCATCAGTGCATCGGGCGCGTTGACGTCGGGGCTGATGTCGAGCACGGGGTTGTCGAAGCGGAGCCACGGACCTTCGGGCTTGTCTGCGACGGCGACGCCGATGCGTTGGTTGTTGCGGTGCGTCCAGTTCAGCGGCTTCTGCACGAGACCGTCACCCGTGTTGCCCATGTAATAGAGGTAGTATTTGCCGTTTGCGCGAATCACGGTCGGGTTGTGCGTGCAGAGTCCGTCCCAGAATTCCCGGCCGCGCATCGGCAGCGTCACATCGGCGTGGCGATAGGGACCAAGGAGATCGGCGGCAACAGCGTGGGCGACTTCGGAGTGCGTCACCCACCCCTGGTGACCGAATTCCCGCGGCCAGCGCGAATAGAAGAGGTGGAACTGACCGTCATCGCCTTTGATCGCCGAACCGCACCAGATGTTGAATGCGGCGTCGCGGAAGACCGCCCTGGTCGGGACGGGTTGGATCAGGGCGCCAAAGTCCAATTCTGTCGCCGCTGAGGTTGCTTCATCCATTGCTCTTTATTCTCTTTCTTGCTTGTTTATAACTTCAAGAATGTTTGTGAGTATGTGGGGGGGTGAGTGTGTGGGGAATTCCTACTCACAAACCCACATACTCACGCACCCACACTCTCTCTCCAAATAGTTACCACATTCGTTTTAGCGGCGTTCCCAGGCGGTCAGCTCGGCAACGGTGTGCTGGAATTTGCGCCGAGTCTCGCGGATGACAAACGGGATATCCTCCGGTGCACCGACGGGCTTGAAGTGGAGGGAGAGGCAGTCGTGCAGCGCTTCCAGGGTCGAGTAGGGTTCGCCATCGCGCCGGATGCCGCCTAGCCATTCATCGCGTCCGGTGAACTGCTCCAGCCAGGTGTAGGGCGACGTCAGGACCAACAGCCCGCCGGGATTGATGCGCTCATGGATCGTGTCCAGGAATTTGCGTGGACTGTACAAGCGGTCCATCAGGTTGCCGGCGAAAACGAGGTCATATCCACAGTAAATGTCCTTGAGATTGCAGGCATCCGCCTGGAAAAAAGCAACCTTGGCGGCGACATCCTCCAGCCCTAGTTCCCGGCAGGTGCGCTCGCAGTAGGTCATCAGATCGCCCTCGTCGCGACGCGTGTAGCGAATAGCCCCCTGTTCCTGCATGGTGATCGCCATGCGGATAAAGTTCGCCGAGAAGTCCAATCCGGTGACATCTTCAAAGCCGCGGGCCAGCTCAAACGTCGACCGTCCGGTTGAACAACCGATATCCAGCGCCCGCCGTCGGGGACGCCCGGCCATCAGCTCCAGGCAACGGGCCGCACAGGCACGCGGATAGTTCGGCACGTCGAAGACCGGATCGCCGTAATGGAACTCGCAGTACTGGCAGAGCTGCTCGTCGGTCTCGTAGACATCCACGGCCACCTGCACAGGCCGGGCCGACTCGACATAGCGCAGGCCTGCATGCTGGTAGAAATGGCGGCGGAAGGCATAACGGCAATCGCGCGTGGCCTCGTTACCGGTCGAGATCCAGGATCCCCCCTTGATCAGGTTGTGCTTGCCATCGAAAGTGGGCGTCGAGAAGTCGTCGTAGCAGGGGTGCACCTCGAACCCCCGGAAGCCGCTGATCGGTGTCTCGGTCCATTGCCAGGTATTGCCGATCACATCGTAGAAGTCGCCAAAGGCGAAGCGGGTAACCGGGCAGGATGAGGCGGTTCCCTCGAGATTGATATTGCCGGGAGCCTTTTCCCAGTAGGGTTGGTCGGTCGACAGGCAGTGATCGCGCAGCACCAGCCATTCGTCCTCCGTCGGCAGCCGGATCGGCTTGCCGGAGGCCGCCGCCTTCCAGTTGCAGAACGCCTTGGCTTCCAGTTGGTTGACCTCGACTGGCCAATCCCAGGGCATGGGCACGGTTTCAAGCATGTTGCGCTGCTTGTAGCTGCCGTTGGTTCGAATCCAGAAGCGCGGATGCCGGATCTGGCCGTAATCGCGCCAGGCGCGCCCCTCCTCGGTCCACCACCGGTCGGCCTGGTAGCCACCGTCCTCGATGAATGCCAGGAACTCGCGATTGCTGACCAGCAGGCGCGAGGCGTTGAAATCGGGCACCTCCGCCTGTTGCATTCCGAATTCGTTATCCCAGCCGTATAGCGGGTGGGTCTTGTCCTTGCCCCATTTGAACGTGCGGCCCGGCACCGGCACCAGACTGTTGGCAGGCGGTTCGCCGCTTTCCTTGCAGGGCGCCCAGAGCGGATGCGGCCGCAGCAGTTCCAAGGGAAGCTGGCGAATCAGGACCGAGGAGGTCTCCAGATGGATGCGGGCGTGCTCAATACCCATCATGATCACCCAGAAGGGATCATTCCAGGTGATCGGCAGCTTTAGCGGTAGCGAGTCGATCAGTGCATCGACGCATTCGCGCACCTGGTTGCGGTAGTCCTGTACAGCCGCGACCGCCGGCCAGTCGTAATGCGACTCCGTGAGGTCATCCCACGACATTTCATCCACGCCGATCGCGAACATCGACTCGAAGGCCGGATTGATGCGCGTGGACAGCAGTTTTCCGACAATCAGTTTATTGATGTAGAAGACGGCGGTATGGCCGAAATAAAAGATGAGCGGGTGTCGCAGCGGATCGGCGCGGCGGATGAAGGCCTCCTCATAGCGCAAGGTCTCCAGCAGCGCCTCATCGATGTCGAACGTGGCATGGAAGTAGGCACGGATCTCCTCGCGCTTGGCCTCCGGCTCGCCTTGGCTGAGAACGACGGTGCGGGTCCGGCGCAATGCCGGATTATCCTGCAAGGTGATGTTGCGTTCGTGCATAACGACAATTCCTATGAACCTTCTTTGAATATGCAGTCAAAATACCGACGCGATCAAGGTGCTGCGTACTGCGCGTCCCCTCAGCTCGGCTTGCCGGACCCGTCCGCGATCTCCTTCTCGGCATTGCAATGCTCGCAGTGAGGAAGCAAGGCGTGCCGGATACCGTGGCAGCCCGGACACGCCTCGAACAAGGTGGTCCCGCATGCCGGGCATGAGTAAGGGGTTTCTGCTGATGCATCACTCGGAAGCACGATCTTGTTGACCGTCCGCCGGGTCCAGAATAGGAACTTGCGCGGTCCTGTGCGGATCGGATACTCGCAGACCGGACAAAGGAACCGCTCGTAAGCCTCGCGATACTGCCTGGTCAACCATTGCGCCTTCGGGAACGCGACAACGCGGATGAAATAGACCAGCAGCTTGACGACGGCGACAAGGAGCCCGATCACGAGCACGTACTTGAAATACCGCGTGGGGAAGTACTCGTGGAT
>CAZZBA010000285.1:0-5528 GCA_964652765.1 uncultured Victivallales bacterium
CCAGATGCGGGGACCAGCGCGGTTTGCCGGATGGGGGGCGAGCGTCCTCGCGAGCCGGGCGCATGGAATCGACAAAGGGAAGATGAACCACAAAAAAAGCCCCGCCTGGCTACAGGCGGGGCTTTTCGTAAACTTAACAGGATCGTTACATCTGCATCATCGCGCGGGCCTCGGCCAGCGAATCGGTGATACGTTTGCGGAAGATGAACGCCACCGACAGCAGCGCCATTCCCAGCACCACATACGTCTCCGGCTCCGGCACCGTCATCCCCACACCGTAATCAGCAAGCGCATAATCTTGACCCGCTTGGTTTGGATTGAACCAAAAATACATGCCGACCTCCGCGATATTCGCCCAAGCTGCATCAATGGTTTCTCCCGGTGCGCCAGTCCAGTCGATGTTGTCGTACCCCAACCAACCAGAGCTCGCCACACCCACCTCGTATGTGTTCCATGTGTTGGCCGCACCAACCGAAGCAATATTGTAAAACCAGTGGGAACCGCCTACAGACTGGAAATAAAAACCCAACAGTGAAGGGACCGTACCATCGGCGTAAAAGTCAAATGTCAGGGCATTTACGTCCGAACCACTGCCACCATAATTGACCGTGGGGCCAGCAAATGCAGGCGTGGACAAAAGAATACCCCGCACAGCAAAATCGGATGTATCCCCCTGAATTGTGATCGCCTGTTGGCCAGCTATCGGGACACCGCTACCGCCGCCATCGTTAATGGTTGGACTCGCCGGCAGCCCAAAACCGCCAAAAGCGCTGTCGTCCCACCCGGTATACGGACTTCCACCACTCCCATCCTGCGAATCCACTAGGATGATGGCCGAGTGAGCGTTGCCAGCTAACAGGACAGACGCCACTGCCGCCGCCACATAGTTCATTATCTTCTTCATTTTTTTCTCCTTTGCCTTGTGGCGGTATTTAGTAGCTTACCACTTTGTAGAAATTCGGCTTGTCCGTCGCCGGATTGTTATCATCGCGTGTCATCAGCCCAGTTGCCGTACATGGGATTCTATCGATCAGCGGCAGGAACCCTGCCTGCAGATCGTTCGAACGCCAGATCGCGTAGGTCTTGCCGAGTACGCCCTGCCACGAGATTGTGTTGCGTCCGGCAGCTACCGTCATGTTCGCGGCAAAGACCGAAGCCGCACTGTGCGGGTCAAATCCGGCGAGGATTTCGCGATAGTCGCTCATGCCGTCACCATCCGTGTCGCGGGCCATTAGCGCCGCTAGTTCCGCGCTCTCAATTCCTTCCAGACTGTCGACTCCAAAGTAATGCTGTAGCGGCGTGAGATTCGCCGCCTCGGATATCGCACCTGCTCCCATCAGACGGAAGTCGCTTATGCTGTATGACTGCGCAACAGAACCACCCGCCTGGATACGCACGTTCATCGCCGACACCTTTGACAGATCGTCGGTCCAGAGTGTCTCCAACTTGGCAAGCGTCAGCTTGTAGGCGCGAGCCGTCGTCCAGCCCGCTGAGCGCTCCAGCGGAATGTCCGTTATGGTCCACTCGCCAGGCTTGCTCGACACAACCACCCCCGCGTAGTACCAATCGTGATACTTCAGGGGATCGTCCTGGTCAATAATTCGCATCCGTACATTCGCTTCCGCCGGACGAGCACCGGATCCGGTGATCTTGAACCGGATGCCGGAATAACCGCTACCTGCCAGATCGCCATTAAAAACACTCGATGGATTCGCTCCTCCGACAAGCAGATCGCCCCGTAATGCGTATGACGCGGGCATCGCCTGGGCCTCAAAGGAAATCGTAACGGCGGTGCCCGCGCTTGATACGGTCACCCCGCTCGGGCTGCCCGAAACAGCATAGCCGTCAGCCGACGGCGTATCCACCGCCCATACTACCGTTGTAGCCACCATCAGCGCAACGCTGGCCAGCAACTTGTTCCCAGATCGCGTACTATATATTGACTTTTTCATTGATTCACCTCTCTCTTGACGTTGTATTTCGTTACCACCAAGTTACAACTGATGTGAAGGCCAACTCGCACCCGCGCCGCGCCGTTGCAGCCAGAACGTGCGACCGGCCGGCAACGTGATGTCCGGTGTCCAATTCGATCCGGTATGCCAAGCGATCGTCCATCCCGTCGTACTTCTCAGGAAGATCATATCCCCCGCTCCACCCGGGATTCTGGACTGGCGCAGTGTCTTTGCCGTTGCCGTGTGAGGGATGACCAGAAGATTCCACCCTGTGCTGATCGCAGTTGCACCCACGTTCGTGTGTGAGTACGTAGACGAATAAGCAACAGTCCCCGACGTTGCAGTTGCCGAATTCGTCCGACCAATGAAGAAACCCGTGGTCGGCGTGAGCGTGAAGTTACCTTCCCACTCGGACCCGTTCCATTCTACTGTTACAAGAGTGGTACCGTTCCAGAATGTCAAGGTATCGCCTGCTGCAAACAGTTGGCCCAAAATCTCACCGGCGGGACTTAGCAAATCCACAGTCGTTCCAAGGTGCTCAAGCGACAGACCGGATGCATCGCCCGGCAGGATCAACGGAACCTCGTCCACAAAGTCCGGGGGCGGCTGGCCGGCGACGACGGGCTGCACATTGACTTCAGCCAGAACCTCATCTAAGTAGGTCTCGCCTGCGATCTCAACCGCCGTTGCCTGAACGCCTCCAGCCCCGTTTTTGAAGGCCAGCGGACTATTGGTGTTCAGCAATTCATACGGGTCATTGGTTGAAGCGGCTGCGTCCCTGTAATAAAGGTTCCAAGTGTCGTTGTCGTAGTCAAGCTGCGCTGAAAATCCGTGCCAGGCGTTGGTGTTCAATCCCTGCTTGACGACCACATAGGTGGTGTTGCTAGATGCATGAATCTGTCCGGTGGTGTCCATGAAAAAAACAGCAACATTGGTGCTAATGTCAGGTTTGTTAGCCGGGTCCGTAACATTGAACGGTTTCATTTTTGTGTAACAACTGAACCAAAGCTTTTCATTGCCTGAGGCGATCGGAAGGGTCGCTTTATCCCCGCTGTACAGTCCATCGCCAACCCTGGCGTCATTGGTGATCACGCCCGTCGGGGTGCCAAACACCCAATTTCCATTTGCACTGCCTTCAAACCCATCCGAGAACGGTAGAGGAACCGCAGCAGCCTGACTGCTGACCGAAATCGCCCAACTTGTCAATCCCAGCAGCATGACCATCGTCTTGATTGCTCTCATCGCGTCACCTCGTCTTTCGTGTTTCATTTATTAAACACCTTTCGAACCGTAATCCGCGCTCCATTATCACACTCGCCAAACCCCGATTCACGACCCGCTCTCCTGAACTTCTTTCTTACTCTGCTTGTAGTATCGCACAGGCGAAACCGGAATGTCAACAATTATTTCCTAAGGGTTTCCATTAGGGGTTTTGGAGGGGGTCCAGACTGAAGACCGAAGACTGAGGCTCGGCGTCCGCGATCACCGATCGCGGCTACAACCTACGGCGCGCACCACCACTCACTGTCTCAATGTTTTTCCGTGCGCCAGTACTCGCCGCACCACTCTGGTGGAGGCGGACTGGCACGCATGGATTGAACTCGGGCGAGCAGCCAGCGCGAGGGGCCATCATCGCCAGCGGCCAGGATGGCGGCGAGTCGCGATTCGGCACCGTCCCAGTCGCGGCTGCAGAAATCGGCCAGCGCCGCCTCGTAGGCACGGCATTTCGAGATGGTTTCAGGCGTGACCGCATCGGGCTCGCCAACCAGCTCGTAGACCATGACCCCCTGCTCGCGCCCGGACACGATGAACGGTCCCAGTTGACGGGTGACCAGCCGATCCCCGATCAGCGCCTGCGTACCCTCGCCGATCAGGATCCGGCTGTCGACATCGCGGTTGATCGGCTCCAGCCGCGAGGCGAGGTTGACGGCATCACCCATGACCGTGTACTGGAATTTGCGCTCGGAACCCATGTTGCCAGCCGTGACCTCGCCGGAGTTGATGCCCATGCGTACCCGCAGACGCACACCGAATTCGGCTTCGATCCGATCATTCAGGCGATCCAGCAGGTGCTGCTGCGCCAGCGCGGACCGGCAGGCCCGGTAGGCATGCTGGTCATCGTAGTAAGGAGCACCCCAGACAGCCATGACGCTGTCGCCGACGTATTTGTCGAGATAGCCACGATCGGCCAGGATCACATCGGTCACCGGAGTGAGGTACAGGTTGAGCAGCCGGACCAGGCGTTCGGGTTCCAGGTGCTCGCTGAGTGTAGTGAAGTCGGCGATGTCGGAGAACATCACCGTGGCCGGGGTGTTATGGCCAGCGAGGGAAAAGCTCTCGGGATGGTCCTCAAGCCATTCGAGCACACGGTCGGAAACCATGGTCGAGAACATGCCGCGGATCTTGCGGCGTTCGCGCGCTTCGGTGAGGTAACGGAAGGTCAGAAGGCCGAAAGAACCGACCAGGAAGAAGACGGTCGGTGGCACCACGGGAAGGATGGCCAGATCATAATGGATCGCGCCATAGGTGGCGATCCAGTACCCCAGCATGGCAAGCAGCAGCGCCCCGGCGACCCGCACGGTACGCACCGCCAGCGCCAGCCCGATAAAGACAGCCATACACAGGCCCATCAGCCAAGCGGTCTGGCGGGGACCAAGGGTTTGCAGGAAGGCCCGGTTCAGGATGGTATTCATGGCGGTGAGCTGGGCATACACCAGAGGGATATTCGGATGCACGGGCGTGGGACCGACGTCGACGCCGGTGGTGGTGACACCGACAACGGCCAGGCGACCCTGGATCGGCGGGGCGACCCGACGTGCCTGCGCCAGGAGTGATTCCGGCGTGGACTCCTCATAGGCAGGAGCGGTTTCACTGAAGCTCAGCGCGGCAAAATCATTAAACCCCCAGCGGTAGTTCAGGCGCATCTGGCCACGTGCATCGATCGGAATGCGTACCTCGCGATCACGCAGACGCATGGTGACGGCCTTGCCGAATTCAACCTTCAGTGTGCCGGGCGGCAACGGGAACTGGTCCACCCCGTGGTGCAGGAGCACGGAAAGCAGGGCGAAGGTGGGCACAAAGCAGCGGCGGGGCGGCGCGTTGGTTGCCGCCCGGTCTTCAATCCCCATGACCAGCGGCGCACGGCGCACGACACCATCGGCATCCCGCGGGATGTTCAGCACCCCCGGCAGGGAGTAGTCAAGGAAGTCGCGTGTCGGCAGGCCGCCATTGGGCGCATAGCCGTATGCTTCGCGCGCCTCCGGGTCGGGAAAATGGATGTCGGCGTCCGGAATCGCCAGGAACCGCATGTAGTCGAACGGTCCCGGACTCGCCGGATCGCTTTCCGACCAGTAGGGTATGCGCACCGTCTGGGGGGCATCCCAGCCACCGCGCAGGTTGCAGCCGAGCAGCACCTGGAACACCTGGTTTTCCTGGATCTCGGCCAGCATGTGGGTCAGCATCCGGTTGGCCTGCTGCAGCACCAGCACACTGAGTGACTGGAGAACGGTTGATGGCAGCCCGTCGCGTCCACCGGCAGTCATCAGGACGGTCAGCGCGTCGATCGCGGACGTCAAG
>CAZZBA010000286.1:0-5525 GCA_964652765.1 uncultured Victivallales bacterium
CCTCATTCTTGTTCTTAACCCATACAGAGTAGGTCGTGGCACCTTGCCCGACCGCCGAGCATAAGTCGCCCGGCTGCCAAAGGACCTTTGCTCGGATGAACGGGCAAGGTACCCGTCCTACTTTTGTCTCATCCCCAAAAAGTTACCATTTCATTCTCACCCGGCGCCCCCGGGTGCCGGCTTGACTGTAACGTCAACGATACTACACGCCGTAGCTGCCGATTTCAGACGCGGAGTCGATGTCCGCCTTCTGCGAGAGCGCCCCCTTCGCCGCAGAGGCCTTGCGTTTGCGTCCCCAGGGGAAAATAATACGGAAGAAACCGCTGATCGCCCTGCCGATGCGCGTGCCGATCGAAGGCCGCAGCAGCTTTTCCAGGCGGCGGTAGCCGGCGAGCAGTTCCTCGGGCGAGAAATCCTTGCGATGAACGTTCTCCTCCAGTTCCAGCTGAAGTTTCTCGGCCTCGGAACTCTGGTCGATAATATGGGCCTCGATGTATTTCCAGCCCAGCTCGCGCGCGGCCAGCGTACGCCGATGACCGGCAATCAGCTCGTTCTCGCGGGTTAGCGTAACCGGGTTGAGCTGCCCGTGGTTCTGCAGGCTGTCCATCAGCGGCTGGAGGTCGCCGATATCGGTGCGGACACGGTCCTTGATGATGATATCGTAGACAGGGACTTTCATAAGACTCCTCGCTCGTTGCGTAAACCGTGAATTTCCCCCGAAGCTAGCATCTTGCCAGCGAGGATGCAAGCCTTGGTGGAGATTAACCGAAGATCAGCCGGATATGGCGGTCGATATTGGCGGTGACGCGGCGGCTGACGATTCCGCGGTGTGCTTCCAGCAGATAAAACCACGAACCGCCCTTTTTAGCGGCCAGCTTGTAGGCGACATGCATGAGCTGGCGCAGGTTGGGGTTGTAGCGGGGGCAGGCGCTATCGTGCAACAGAGCGTCCCGGAACGACGGGGCGTCCCAGGCCTCGACGGTGGCCGCGGCGGGCAGGGCCTCGCGCTGGACATCCAGTACGGTCGCGTACGGAGCACAGAGCTCGTCGATATGATCAAGCGCCTCGGCGTACAGGGTTTTCGCCATGGCGAGTCCGTCGCCACCGGCCTCGATCAACCCTTCGACTTCCGCCAGCCACGTCGTGCCGGCGGTCTTGACGTGTACGCCGGCATCATGCCGCTTGAGGATCGCCGCGACGCCGTCGTAGATCGCGAACTTGTCACTGCCCGAATGGATGCTGAGCTTCAGGTTGGCAGGCAGTCCGAATGCGCGCACGGCGGCGGCTACCGCCAGCACGTCCGCCTCGAACTCGATGGCGAAGCGTTTGAGGCTGCCCACGTAGTCAACGCCCTTGTTGAAGCGCCCGCTGAACTTCGGGGCGATGGTCTGCAGCGGGACCTGTTCGTCAGCCAGCGCGGCCAGGATCAGGAAAATCTCCTGGGGTGATTGCGGGGTGTCTGTCTCGTCCATGGAGACCTCGGTTACGAAGTCCGAGTTGCCTCGCTGCTCGACGATGCGCCGGTAGGTCGCGCCAGCCTGGCGTACTGCCGGTAGATATTTGCAGGCGATCGAGGCCACGGCGTCGGGGGGAAGCGTGGCATCAAGCCCCAGGCTAGAGAGGTTGAGCGCCATGAGACTGTCACGGTGCCGCTCAGTGAAGGCGGCCACTTCGCCGTTGATGCAGGTGCCTCCGATGGCGTCGCCGACATCGATCGTGAAGAAGTCGGCACTGTCGACATAGCGGTCGACCGTGCCGAGATTGATGTGGTCGGCGTCCACGAAATAGGGACGGTTCCAGCCGGCGGCCTTGACGGCCGCGTCTGCTTCCGCGCGCACACTCTCCGGCTGGGTGTCGACGGTCAGGTGCTCGCGGTTGGACTTGTTCCAGACCGGGTGGACCTCGGTCCCTCGCGCCAGTGCCTGCTGGAATGCCGCCAGTTGGGCAAGCCCCTCCCGGGCAAAGCGATCGCCGATCCCCATCGTGAACTTTGGAAGCTGCATACGGAAAACTCCTCGATAAATGTTATTAATGTTGCGCAACATTGGTGATTGAACCGTATCGCAGGCATCCTGTCAAGCGCGTTGCTGTTTTTACAATGTGTAATTTTATCGCCGTTGACGGTGTGTTGCCGTGCCGTTAGCATGCCGTCCATTGCTGTGGTACCGTCGATTCGCGTCGGGGTATTGCCACCTGACCTTGTCGGCGGGTTCCGTTTTCTGGTGAGGACAACATCACATAAAAGGAGGCGATATGGGCGCACAGGTATGGGAACTGCTGGATCGCAAGGGAAACGCTGTGATCGGCGTCGAGGGGACGCAGTCGGTGTACGAGGCCGTCAAGGAGATGGCCGAGAACAATATCGGTTGTGTCGTGGTGCTGACCAAGACCGGTTCGCTTTCCGGCCTCTGCTCCGAACGTGATGTCTTCCGCAAGGTTGTCCTCGAGGGCAAGAGCGCCAAGAAGGTCGAGGTTCGCGAGGTCATGACGCCCAAGCGCAAACTGTTCACGGTAGCCAAGAACACCACGCTGACCGAATGCATGGACCTGATCACGCAGAAACGCATCCGGCACTTGCCGGTGCTCGACGACGCCGGCAAGCTGGCGGGGATGATCTCGATCGGTGATGTGGTCAAGGCACTGAGCACCGAGAAGGAAATGATGATCCGGCAGCTCGAGCACTACATCGGCAGCTCTCTGTAATTCCCATATCTGGTGGGACGGGCCTGTCCGCCGTAGCCTTGAGGCGAAGGTGGATTCCATCCCGTCCGCGGCGGTGTAAGTTCTTGGAGGGACGGGTTCCACCCCGTCCGCAATCATAGGAGGAAACGACCATGACGGAGACCCAATGCGGATGCTGCGGCCAGTGTGCCGAGCCCGATGAGGCGCAGTTGATGGCGGAGTTCGAGACGATGTTGCCGGAATACACGGACAAGCCCGGCGGGCTGATCCCGGCACTGCAGGTTTGCCAGCGGTTGTTCGGTTATCTGCCGAAGATCGCGATGGAACGGATCAGCGAGGCGTTCGGCAAACCCTATAGCGAAGTGGCTGGCGTCGTCAGTTTCTATTCCTATTTCTCCACGGTGCCGCGCGGGCGGCACCTGGTCCGCGTCTGCCTGGGCACGGCCTGCTACGTGCGCGGCGGCAAGGAAGTGCTCAAGGCCATCAAGCATGCCTTGGCAATCGAGGTCGGCGAGACGACCGAGGATCGCCAGTTCTCTCTGGACGTGGGCCGCTGTTTCGGCGCCTGCGGGCTGGCACCGGTTATCATGGTGGACGATGATGTGCATCAGCGCGTGAAACCGGCGAAGGTCGGTGAACTGCTGGCGCGTTACGCGGCGACGGAAACGGCGGTCAGCGAAGGAGCGGCAGCATGAATACCAGGAAAATCAAGACGACGGAGGCGTTGTGTGCGTGGCGCGACGAGTTGAACGTGCAGCGTAAGGCCGATGCGAAGGAACGCGAGCCGCTGATGATCTGCTTTGGCGGGAGCTGCCTGGCGTCGGGGGCCGAGAAGGTCAAGGCGGCGCTGGAGGCGGAACTGAAGGCGCAGGGGATGTCGGACGCGGTCTCGCTGGTCGGCACCGGCTGCATGGGCCCTTGCGTGCTGGGCCCGGTCATGCTGGTGGGGCGCGACCAGACCTTCTACCAGGGCGTCAAGCCCGCGGATGCCGCGGATATTGTCGGGCATCTCAAGTCGGGCAAGGTGGTCGACCGCCTGATCGTGAAGAGCACGGACGGCAAGGTTCCCTATCCCTGCCGCCAGGATATCGAGTTCTTCCGCCGTCAGACCAAGATCGTGCTGCGCAATTGCGGAGAGATCGATCCGGAAAAGATCGAGGATTACATCGCCCGCGACGGGTACCAGGCGCTGGCCAAGGTCCTGACAATGGATTCGGCGGGGGTGATCGGCCAGATGAAGGCCTCCGGGCTGCGCGGCCGCGGCGGCGAGGGCTTCCCGACCTGGATGAAGTGGAGCTTCACGGCCAAGGCCGAGGGGGGCACCAAATACGTGCTCTGCAATGCCGACGAGGGCGATCCGGGCGCGTACATGGACCGCAGCGTGCTGGAAGGCGATCCGCACAGTGTCGTCGAGGGCATGGCGGTCGCGGCCTTTGCGGTGGGGTCCGAGCAAGGGTACGTCTACGTGCGGGCGGAGTACCCGCTGGCGGTCGAGCGCCTGCAGAAGGCGATCGACGCGGCCAAGGCGCACGGCCTTCTCGGCAAGCATATCCTCGGCACGACGTTCTCGTTCGACCTTGAGATCCGCATGGGATCGGGGGCGTTCGTCTGCGGCGAGGAAACCGCGCTGATCGCCTCGATCGAGGGCAAGCGCGGCGAGCCGCGTCCGCGGCCGCCGTTCCCGGCGCAGAAGGGGTTGTGGGGCAAGCCGACGGTGCTCAACAACGTCGAGACCTATGCCAACGTTCCGGCGATCATCCTCAAGGGCGGCGAGTGGTATGCCTCCTACGGCACCGCCAAGAGCAAGGGCACCAAGGCTTTCGCGCTGGCGGGGGCGGTGCGCAACACGGGCCTGGTGGAAGTGCCGGTGGGCACCTCGCTCGGCGAGCTGATCTACGACATCGGCGGCGGCATCATCGACAACAAGGCCTACAAGGCGGCGCAGATCGGCGGCCCCTCGGGCGGCTGCATCCCGAAGCAGCACCTGAACGTGCCGCTTGACTACGAGTCGCTGGCCGAGCTGGGCGCGATCATGGGCAGCGGCGGGCTGATCGTGATGAACGAGGACACCTGCATGGTGGACGTCGCGCGCTTCTTCATGGAATTCGTGCAGGAGGAGTCCTGCGGCAAGTGTTCGCCCTGCCGAGTGGGCACCAAGCGCATGCTTGAGATCCTGGACCGGATCTGCAGCGGCCAGGGCAGGATGGATGACATCGATACCCTGATCGACCTGGGCACCTTCATCAAGGATGCCTCGCTGTGCGGTCTCGGACAGACGGCACCGAATCCGGTGCTCTCGACGCTGCGGCATTTCCGTCACGAGTACGTCGCGCACATCCGCGACCACCATTGCGAGGCGGGCGTCTGCGCGGGGCTGGTAAGAGCCCCTTGCCAGAGCGCCTGTCCGGCCGGGGTGGATATTCCCGGGTTCGTGTCGCTGGTCGGCGAACAGCGCTATGCGGAGGCCCTGCGGCTGCACCGCGAGCGCAACCCGTTCGCGGCGATCTGCGCGCGGGTCTGCTTCCATACCTGCGAGGACCGCTGCCGCCGCGCGTCGCTGGACGACAGCGTCTCGATCCGCGGCATCAAGCGCTTCATGGTGGACCAGGAGGTGACCGTGCAGAAGCCAGAGTGCCGCGAGAATGAGGCGAACGCTGCGCGCAAGGTCGCGATCATCGGCGGTGGCCCGGCCGGGCTTTCCTGTGCCTACTTCCTGGCGCGCCTGGGTTACAAGCCGGTGGTGTTCGAGCGCGAGTCGCGTCCCGGCGGCATGCTGGTGCAGGCGATTCCCGCCTACCGCCTGCCGCGCGAGGAGCTGGCCCGCGAGGTGCGCATGATCGAGC
>CAZZBA010000287.1:0-5519 GCA_964652765.1 uncultured Victivallales bacterium
ACCATTCGAATGGTGTGGTGCCCTTGTTGCTGGATGGCATGGCGGAGTATCTGCGCGAACACTACCCGTCGGTCAGGTTCTACGGGTATGGGAGTTACTTTGGCGCATCGGAGACACTGAAGCGATTCAAGCGCAAGTTCCTGTTTATGCCGCATCGGGTCAGTTGGATACTGGGCGATTAAATGAAACAGTTCGTTTACTGCCGAGACTTGAGCGATGGACCGTTGGGCACTGCAGACTTCCCTTCTGCGGGGTTCTTCTTCTGCCGGCATCCCCGCGACTTATCTCCGCTGAAGTTGGCGCTGGGCCTGGCGTTTGGCTACAGTGGTCTATTGAAAAGTCACCTCAAGCTGCGTCTCGGAAACCGTGCATTATATGCCGTCGTGACCGATAATCGTCTACAGCATTACGGATGGGTGGCGTTCGGATTCTGTAAACACTACCGTGTGGAAAAAGACAGTGCTATCATTGGTCCTGTCTGGACAGATCCTGCTGCTCGTGGCAAGGGACTGGCGACAAATGCGCTTAAGCATGTGATCCGTCGTCTTGCGGCTTCCGGCGTGCATCGTCTGTATATCGACACATCCGAGGATAATACGGCCATGCAGCACGTTATTCGCCGCTGTGGTTTCGCAACGCTGTCCGGCACATATATTCGTCGAAGTGATCATACTCCGGGGGCGGTTCGGGAAACGTAATATGAACATGCAGGATATAGTATAATGCTCTGGCCTATTCTTCGTGATGGTTATGGGCAATTGCGTGGGTATGATCGGTTGCGCATTCGAAATGAGGTGGTGAGTGCCGCCCGGACGACTTCGTCTACATCGCTCGGATGCAGGGCCAGCGAGCTGTTTCAGACTCGTTTTGCCGAAGCGCTTCGTTCCTTCCCTTTGTACGCCGCTAAAGTTGCTGCAAGTGGCGGGCATCCCCCGGTGCTGTCGAAAAGCGACTTGACTGAAATCTTGGCAGCCCCGGACAATTTTTTTGCATCTCCTGTCATTCGGCACACCACCGGCGGGTCGACCGGTCAGCCTTTCCGCTTCTTCATTTCTCGCGAGAGCTACGAGTGGCGCACGGCCGTGTCAGACCGTGGATACTCCTGGGCGCAGGCCGAAGAAGGCCGGCGCAGCTTTTATGTCTGGGGAACCGCCATACATAAGCAGGGATGGAAGCAACGTGTTAAAGAAGGCGTCCACCATTGGCTGCAGAATCGGAAGTATTTTGACAGTTTCCACTTCGACGATGCCCGGAAGGCGGACTGCTGCCGCCAGATAAACCGTTTCAAGCCGGTTTCGCTGGTCGGTTATTCAGGGAACCTGATTGAACTGGCGCGATATGTGCAGCGGCACCCAGCACAGCTGACGTGGCGAGCGAGGACGGCGGTGACGGCTGCCGAAGGACTGCGTCCGGGGATGCGGGAGCTGATCGAGCAGCATTTGGCGGACGAGGTGTTCATGTCATATGGCAGCCGCGAGTTCATGCTGATCGGGATGGAGTGCCGGGCGCATGGCGGATACCATCTTTCGTCGGATAATCTTTACGTCGAGGTTGTTGACGAGAAGGGCGATCTCTGCCAGCCGGGTGAGCCGGGGCGCATTGTGGTGACCGACCTGCACAACACCGCCACGCCGTTTATACGCTACGCGATAGGCGATATCGGTGTAATGGGGGCAGGGGACTACGGTCTCCAGTCTTCAGTCTTCAGTCTTCAGTCTTCAGTCTGTCCCTGCGGTCTTCCATTTCCGCTGCTGCAATCCGTCGAGGGGCGTCTGCAGGAAGTCATTGTGCGGGCGGATGGCGAAAAGCTGACGGCTCTGTTTATACCCCATTTGATGAAGGAGTTTCCGTGGGTCGACGGTTACCAGGTTGTCCAGGCGGCACCGGGAGTCATGAGCATGAATCTGGTGACGGGCGATGTGCGGTGGGCGGAAAAGACGGGGGCGATCGAACTTCTGCTAAGGGCTCGGTTGGGGGATTGCATGCAAATCGCCTTTGAACGGGTGGAACGGTTGCGGAAAACAGCGACGGGGAAGACCCCGATTGTGGTCGAGGCTTAGAAATGTGCGGGATTTGTGGCATTGTTGGTGTTCCTGGTTCGATGGCGGCGCGGTGTGTCAAGACGATGTGTGATTCCCTGGCGCACCGGGGGCCAGATGATGAAAGTATGGTTGCCGGTCCGGACTGGGCCATTGGGCATCGGCGTCTTTCCATTATTGACTTGTCAAGTCATGCCCGGCAGCCGTTCACCGGCAATGCGGGGAACAGCCATTTAGCCGCAAATGGCGAAATCTACAATTATCTCGCGTTGCGCAAAGACTTGTTGGGTAGCGGGCATGAGTTTATCTCGCAGTCCGATTGCGAGGTTATCCTGCATCTTCTGGAGGAGGATGGCGTTGCTGGCATTTCGCGCTTATCGGGCATGTTTGCATTCGCCTTCGTGGACCGGAATCGTCGCCAGTTGATTCTCTGCCGTGATCGGTTGGGAATCAAACCGCTTTACTTTCGGGCGACGGACACGATGCTCGTGTTCGCTTCCGAGATCAAGGCTCTATATGCCCTTGGCGGTGAGTTTACCGCTTGTGCCGAAATGGCAAGGGAACATCTTCAGGAGTACTGCCAATATCGGTTTGTCTCGGGTACGCACTCATTGTTTCGAGATGTGCGGGAGGTCTTGCCCGGACACTATGTGACCGTGTGTCTTGATACGCTATCGGTGAGCAGCCATGCTTACTGGCAGCCGGGCCTTCGGCAGACGAGAGGCGCATCAGTATGCGACGTTGCCATCGGCAACCAATTGAAAGCAAGCATACAGTCTCATCTGGTGAGTGACGTGCCGTTGGGATCCCAGTTAAGTGGAGGCCTTGACTCCAGTCTCGTGACCGCTATCGCCGTGGAGATGGTCAGCGAACCGATGCATACATTCTCCGTCGGATTCGCGGGCTATGAGAAGGATGAGTCCGTCTGGGCGGCGGAGGTTGGAAAACATTTAGGGACCATCCATCATGCCGTGCCTTACACGGAACGCGATTTCCTGAGTGATCTCGCCTTTTGCACCTATTTGCATGATGAACCCCTCAATCATGCCAATAGTCTGCCCATGTACAAGCTTTGCCGTGAGGCCCGCCGCTATGTCACGGTCTTATTGACAGGGGAAGGGGCGGATGAGCTGTTTGGCGGCTATTCATGGCACCGCCGGTTATGGCGGTTGGCGGGGTTGGGGAAAATCGCGCAATTCCGGTGGATCGGGGAGATGGCCCGGAGGCTGGCCCCGGACCGGTTGGGTGCCATGGTGCCGCTCCTCGGGCAGACACCACGATGCATGGCGAGTGTCGCGTCCCGGTGGAACACGGAAAGCGAGGTTTCGGCATGGTTGAGTGCTCCAGGCCAGGCGGTGACGTACCGCTACGGGCTGGAGTGCAACATGCGGAATCCGTTGGCGGCAGTACTTGATATTGATTTAAGGACATACCTGGTCTCTGTCTTGCAGCGTCAGGACCGGATGAGTATGGCTAGTGGCGTGGAATCACGGGTCCCGTTCCTCGACCACGCGCTGGTGGAATTGGTCTTGAAAATCCCGGTGGAGCAGCTCTTTGATGGTGGGCGTGGGAAGGCTGTCTTACGACGGATTGCGCAAGGAGTCATCCCGGATGCGATTCTGGAGCGACCCAAGACCGGTTTCAGTCTGCCTGTCGGGGCATGGCTGCGCAACGCGCGCGGACTGGGCGCGTTGCTTCCATGGTTGCATGACGAACGGGCGGACGCCCGAGGGGTGTGGAATATGGATGTCGTGCGTGCGATGGTGGCCGGGCATGTAGAAGGACGGGCCAATCATGCCGATGCGTTGTGGACGATTCTGGCATTTGAGATCTGGGCACGCCTTTGGATGGATAATATCCCCCACGAGCATTTGAAAGATATGATTCTTGAAACGGCCGCGGGATCTCGTTGATGATGAATGTCTGCCATATCGTGACCAGTCTTGAAATGGGCGGGATGGAGCGCGTTCTCTGTAATCTTCTTGCCGCGATGGGGCAGACGCCAGGCTCTGAAGATGTCCCCGTGCTGAATAGCTTGTTGTTCTGCACGGATGCGGAGGGCGCGCTGTATGAATCTTCGGTCGTGGCGGCACGCGCCTGCGGGTATCGGCGGCCTAGGCCATGGGTGGTCGATCTCCGTGTCGTGTTGTCGCTGGTGCGGTTTTTGCGGCAACACAAGGTTGATTGTATACATGCGCACAACCATGTTGCTCACTTGTATGCGGTATTGGCCGGGGTGTTCTTGCGCATTCCGGTCGTTCTTACCTTGCATGGGCAGGGCTTCTATGATACGCCCCGGACCTTGAAATTGCGCCGGCTTCTGACGCGGTGGACGTCGGCCGTGGCGGTCGTATCGCAGGATGCAGGCTCGGTTGTGGCGAAAAGCGGTGCGGTTCCGGAATCGAAAATCGTGGTTGTCCCGAATGGCCTGGATACTGGGCAGTTCCGTCCGAGGCTCTACGTGGAAGGCTGTGCAATCGCAAATTCGGGTTTGCAGGGCGCGATCACCATCGGAACCGTGGGGCGGCTTTCGAAGGAGAAGAACGTCCCGATGCTGATCGACGCCTTCGCGCTGCTACGAAAGCGTCTACCCTCGGCCCTCGAGTGTCGGCTCCTTATTGTCGGGGATGGACCTGAGCGTGTACATCTTGAGGAAATGATTCGTCGGCTTGAAATAGTGGATGTTTGTCAGATTACAGGGATCGTTTCCGATGTGCGGCCATGGCTTCATGAAATGGATATTTTCTGTCTGTCATCCGATACCGAAGGACTGTCAATTTCGTTGCTTGAAGCGAGTTCGTGCGGGGTCGCCGCCGTGGTGACGGATGCAGGTGGAAATCGGGAAGTGGTGGAGGATGGAAAAACGGGGGTTATAACCGCGCCGCGGGACCCGCAGGGATTTGCTGCCGCACTTGGCCGATTGGTGGCAGACACGGGACTTCGGTCCGCCATGGGCCGTGCCGCACGGGAGCGTGTCTTGGATCGGTTCTCGGTTGAGCGGATGGCACGGGAATACAGCCGGATATACGAGGAAAGTGCGGGCACGAAGACACTTGCAGGCGCACGGTGAGGTGAGGGCGGAGGTCAGAGGCTCGGAGATGCACACCTACTGGATAGTCGGCGGCATAGAAGTCCATAGCCTAATGTCATAAGTCCGAGGTCTGATTTTCGATTGCAATCATCATCAAGAATTCATATGATTCAATACAGATTGAACGATGCCCGCGCTGAGTGTGCCCTGCATAATCGGCGGGGCGGGAGCGTCTCTGGGGGGAGGCAGACTGAAGACTACAGACTGCAGACTGAAGACTTCGGTTGACGGTGCTGGGTTTCACCCCGGCTGCGGAGCATAAGTAAAGCGACTTGATCTGCTTAACAATCCCCGCGTCTTGTCCACCGTAGCCTTTGGCGAAGGCGGATGTAAGTTTTGTGCCTTTTGTGGCTAACCATCCCGAGCCTAAGCACAGCGGACGGCGTGGA
>CAZZBA010000288.1:0-279 GCA_964652765.1 uncultured Victivallales bacterium
CGCCGGACGCCGTGGTGTAGCCGGTCTGGAAGCCCCAGTAGCCGAGCAGGTCGTAGTGGCTGAAGTCATGCTTGATCATCTCGAACCCCCAGCCGCGCAGACGACGGATGGTGGCCCGGATGGTCTCCAGGTTCTCAGGGATGGTCGGGTCCCACGCGGGAACAGTGCCCCACATCGGGGCCGGCTCGCAGCGGGCGGCCGGCAGCAGCCGGTTCGCCGGCACGTCGGCCGGCGCCTGGAGGGGGCGGACCCAGAGGCCGGGGCGGCAGCCCGCCGCGC
>CAZZBA010000288.1:289-5513 GCA_964652765.1 uncultured Victivallales bacterium
AAGTTGCCGGATCCCCAGTGCGTTCGTTTCCGCGCTCCCAACGGCCGTCCTTCTCCTGCCAACCGTCATCCACCACCATCCACGGCCGCACTGGGCCGGCTGGGGAAAGTTCCGCGGTGAGCGCGGCATCGCGGGCCACCTCGTCGGCGGTGAATGTGCCCCAGGCCGAGTACCAGTTGTTGCTGCCATAAACCGGCTCGGCCGGCAACCGCGGCCGCGGGCACATCCGGGCGCAAAGTTCGGACACCACGGCCAACGGCGTTTCATCGGCTGTTCCATGGTAGCTGACGATGCGGGCAGCGTGGATCTCGCGGCCGGTCGGCACCACTCCGCTGCCGCCGGCGCGCAACTCCAGCAGCAGGGTGACTCCCTCGGGGTCGACCTGCCAGCAGCACATGGCCCCGGCGCCGGTCGCCACGCCATACGCGGCGCAGGTCTTGCCGTCGAACCCGGCCCAGTACCACGGCAGGGCGCGTTGCGCCGCGTACCCGCGCCACTCGAGGTCGCCATAGCTTCGCTCCCAAGCATCGCCGAGGATGCGCAGGTCGCCGGGCAACGAATGGTTCCAGCGCAACTGCACCCAGCACAGCGGGCGGAGCGGCCGGACTGCAAGCTCCAAGCCGGTATCTGTCAGAGTGAACCGCAATTCAGCATCGGCGTTGCCGGTCGGGGCCACCGCGTCCGCGCTCCCCGTTTCCGAAACAACACGAATCCGGTCTGGCAGGCGGCCGAGGTCAGGGAGGCTGGCCCGACCGACGGTGCCGCCAGTGGCGCGGACTTCCATTTTCGTTCTCTTCATTTCAATATTTCCTTCTTTGTTTGTCGCGTTTCTTCTTCACGCCCTCAATCAGGCAATCCACCTGGCCGAACGGGGCTTTCGTCGTCTCGTCACATTCCACGTTGCTGTAGACTTGCCCTCTAAATCTCCCTGAATGTGCGTATTTCAAAGGGTTTCATGGGGATTTCCACCGTGCCGCCGAGCGGTTCCGCCAGATCACGCCACTCGAGAAGGTCGGTCTCGATCAGCCGGGCGGCCTCATCCCGCAGCGTAATCCGGGCGGTTGCCGCGCATCCGCGGCATTCGACCAGACGGAGGACACGGTTTTCGGTCTTCTCCGCCTTCTTGAGGACTTCCAGTGCCACACCGTCGCCGGCGACCCTCACCGGCACGGATGCACCGCCCTGCCGGTAACCATCAAAGACAGCCGGCGGTTGATTGCACTGCGTGGCCTCGGCCATGACATCGGACGCGATCAGCGTCCCCAGATGCGGCAACAGGCTATAGGTGAATGTATGGCTGCCAAGATCAGCGTCAGGATCGGGATGGGTCGGAGCCCGCAGGAGGTTCAGGTCAAGCACGTTCTCAAGCACCTTGTAGCCATATTTGCAGTCGTTCAGCAGCGCCACGCCGTAGTCATTGTCAGACAAATCGGCATATTTGTGCGCCACCACCTCGAAGCGCGCCATGTCCCAGCTTACGTTCCGGTGGGTATTCCTGCGGACATAGCCATACTGGATATCGAAGCTGGCCTGATCGGCCTGGATGGTGGTGGGAAAGGCCACCCGCAACATGCGGTGGCGCTCCTGCCAGTCGACCTCGGTCACAAAGTCGAGACGCTTGCTGTGGTTGTCGAGATACACCTTCTGGATAATCGTCGAGTCCCCGATCCGCAGATGGAAGCAAAGTCCCTGCCGCACGTCTCCCCTGCCGAGCGACGACCATTGTGTCCCGCGTGCCGTCTCCAGCGCCTGATCCTCGTAGAATATGTCGATATCCCAGGCATCGTGATTGACGGGGCGGTCTTCATAAAGGGTCAACGCGTTGCCCACATCGGCCAGAATGTCCTTGCCGGCTTCCTTGTCGTAGGCCGCCACCACTTCTGCATGCTCGGAGAAGACATAACGCACCCGCGCATTCTCGAGCACGCGCGACGTCAGCACCTCGGTCTCCGGCGCCTGGCTGCTGCGCTCCAGGGTCAACAGGCCCTGCGGCGGTAGCGTCACCCGCGCCTGGACCGTGCCATCCGCCTCGGCCTGCACAGGCAGCGCGGCCGCTCCTTCCCAGCCCGCGGGCAGCGCAATCGACCGGGTGAACGGGATATTCAGCGTATTGACCAGCACCAGGCACTGCGCGTCCGGCTCGAACAGGCGGGCCGCCGCCGCGCTCTGCAACCGCGCGCAGGCGGCCAGTCCTTCGGCATACTCGCGCTCGGCGACCTCGTAGACCGCATGAATGGCAGAGCCCGGGATAATGTCGTGAAACTGGTTCAGCAGCAGCGTCTTCCAGATGCCATCCAAGGCCTCGCGCGGATAGTCGGCAAGAGCGCCGCAGGCCAGCACATACTCGGTTTCGCGTAATTTCCGCTCCAGCAGCCGGTTGCCCCGTTTGGTCCGGGCCTGGGTTGTCAGGGTCCCCCGGTGCAGTTCCAGATACAGTTCCCCGTTCCAGACCGGCAGTTCAGCGGCATGCCGGGCCAGGCGGTCAAAGAAGGCATCGGCGCGACCAAACCGGATGCGGGGCGTTCCCTCGAGATCGTGCTGGCGCAAGCCGCGCTCGATCAATTCGGCTTTGGGCCCACCCCCGCCGTCACCAACCCCGAAAAGCACCAGCATCTCGTCCAGAACGTCCTTCTCCTTGAACTTCTCCTCGCCGGATCGCATGGCTCCCGGCATCAGCTTGGCATTGTAATTGTTGTCGTTCTCCGGCGGGAAATGGGTCAGCACCGTGGAGCCATCAATGCCGCGCCAGTTGAACGTGGTGTGGGGAAAGGTATTAAACTGCGACCAGCACAGCTTCTGGGTCAGGAAGAAGTCCACCCCTGCCCGTTTCATGATCTGGGGCAGGCAGGCGGAATAGCCGAATACATCCGGCAGCCAGAGATTCCTGACGTCGCAACCGAATTCATCCATGAAGAACTGCTTGCCGTGGATCACCTGGCGCACGAGCGATTCCCCGCCGGTGAGGTTGCAATCGGCCTCCACCCACATCGCGCCCTGCGGCTCCCAGGCTCCGGACTCGACCGCCGTCTTGATTTTGGCATAGAGCGCCGGGTAATGCTGTTTGACCATGGCATAATGCGCGGGCTGCGAGGCTCCGAAAATGTAGCCGGGATACTGCTCGATGAGCCCGAGCTGGTTGGCAAACGTGCGGGCACTCTTGCGAATGCTCTCACGCACCGGCCACAGCCAGGCCGTATCGATGTGGGCATGCCCGACCGCAATCGCCGTAACCGCGGAGGCATGGGCCTTTTGCTCCAGCAGGGGACGTAACACCGCACGGCACGCCGCCGCGTTGCTGGCATCATCGGCAAACCGTTCGACGGCCTTGCTCAGCCCGCTCAAGATCCGCACCGCCCGGGTGCTCGCCTCCGGCAATGCCCGATAGAGATCAAAGAGCACCACGAGGTCAAGCCAGAGGTGATACAGCTCCACGTCAAAGGTGGCCAGGCGGATCCTGTTCACCGTTCCGCTGTAGCGGCCATGCCGGGATGGGCAGTTGCGGGCCGGGTCCTGATCGCGGTTGATGCCGAAACGACTGAAGGCGGCAGCCTCGACCCAGAGGGAGACCGCCTCACCGCCCTCGGCACGGTCAACGAGTGGAAAGATATCACGGGCGTACCCCTTGTCGAAGATGCTGCCATGGGTCAGCCCCTGCAAGGGAAGTCCGTCGACGCCAAAGACCATGGCTTCGCCATTGAAATCGAGTTGCGCCACCACCTTTTGTCCTGCCCACCCCTCAGGAACCAGCCCCTTGAGCTGGAACCAGGCACTCTCCCAGGCCGCGCCCCATGTTTCTCCCTCCTTGACGGGGCGATACTCCAGCGACAAGCGATCCGCAAACGCAACCGGCGCAACCGAATGCCCGCAAACCGCATCGAGCGGCAGGGCGACACCGACAATCCGATCCGCCACGCGCCTGATAAACTGTTCTGTTCGGGCAACGTAGAGCCCGCGCCGCTTGTCGCAAATCATTTTACCCCCAATTCCTGCCCGCACAACCGTTGGTATTCATCGAGCATGATCTTGTAGCTTTCAACCGGAATCCCGCCATCCAGCAGAGTCTGCAGCCTGTCCTTATTCGTCATGCGACACCTCTCTGATCATATTCACTACCTTTTTCGCACAGAGATCAATACCCTCAGGGTTCAGATGAACCTTCTTCATACCATTTCTCCCAAGGAGGCCAGGACCGCGGTTACGGCCGTAATGACAGCGAACAGCACACCCAATCCGTTCGAGCATATCAGTGGCCAATCCTTTGTCGCCTTAAGGCTGCCATAGACCGTCCATGCCGTACAGTTAATCATGGTCGCCAAGGGAAGAATCACAGATCCGGGCTGGCCTTGAAGATTGAGCCTGATCTGATCCACAAACGAAAAGAACATGCAGATTCCCATCGCTGATGCAAACCAGCCGATTCTGCTGATCATACGCTCACTCATATCTCTGTTCTGCTCCTTAAGGGTTTATAACGTGCTGGCACGCTCAAGCACGAGCACCCAGTCCTGCGGGGATGGCACATTCTTCTTGAACGTCGGCACGCCCTTGACATTCCCCTGTTCGAACTTGCGGCCGGTCGCTGGGTCCCAGTAATACACATGCCATTCAACATCAGGTTCAAGATCCTTCACTTCAGGGCCGTCCCAGTTGTAGATATTGCGCCGCGGCAGGTAAATGAAACGTACTTCGCCCGGGATGCCGGCGGCATAGCAGCCCGGTGGCGCCCATTCCGGATGCGGCTCAAAACGTGCCCAAGGATATTGTTCGAGCAGTTTCCTGGCCAGTCCGAGCTGGGTGGCACCGGGATAGTTCATCCCTTCCTTCCAGGTGGTCCAGTCGTAGGGCTGACGGCCCCAAGCGCCCCAGTTGCCGTGGTCGCCCTCCACGCCGGCATGCCAGATCCCGGCCGAGCCGTAGGTATGGCCGGCCGCGCCGCTCAGGATGCTCTGCCAGAAGATCCGCCGCTGCACATCCCCGAACCCCTGCTGCATATGCCCCTCATAACAAGTTTCGCCGACCAGCACGGGCATGGGCGGCTTGGTCGCGTAGGCCGAGGAGACGATCGCCACGGTTTTCGGCTCCACGGCAACACGTTCGTCGTGGTTCCCGCCGACCATATCGAAATCGATCACCGGAACGTCACCATAGGCAAGTTTCCGTCCGTGACCCGTGTGGCAGGTGAGCGGATGATGGTAGGGATCGATGCTCCTCAGATAGGTCCCTA
>CAZZBA010000289.1:0-5499 GCA_964652765.1 uncultured Victivallales bacterium
AGGGCTTCGGCGAGCAGGCGCGCCAATACGTCGAATGGCTGCGCGAGCACGAGCAGGATATCCGCGTGCTGCAATACGGCTACCGCCTCAAGCAGGAGTCCTACCGCGAGAATCTCGTCACCGACGCGCTGGAACCCGTTGTCGAGCGGGTAAAAAAGGCCGTTGCCGCCGCCAATGACCCTATGAGCGCGGTAGTCGTCGGCGTGGATGATCCCTGGGATGTCTGCCTGGTGCGGCTGTTCTGGGAAGTAATCCAGTCTTCCGCGCTGTTCAACATCCGCGAGATGCAGAACCGCAAGCTCTTCGAGCAGGAGCGCGGTGTGCCGCGCGGCGTGCGCAACGACATCGATGCCGCCTTCAAGGCCGCCAACCGCGACCCCTCGCAGATCAAGGCGCTCGGTGCGCGGCTCAACACCATGGGGCTTTTCCACGAATACGAGGACCGCTTCTTCGCCCTCGTCAAGGCACACGCCAAGGATTGAGCCATTTTCCTCAGGAGACAGCATCATGGCAACACGCATAATAGCGGTCGCGAACCAGAAAGGCGGTGTCGGCAAGACCACGACCGTCATCAACCTGGCCGCCTGCCTCGGTGAGCTTGGGAAACGGGTCCTGGTGATCGACCTTGACCCGCAGGCCAACTCCACCAGCGGCCTCGGCCTGCCCCGCCAGACCGGCACCAGCCTCTACCGCGTGCTGCTGCGCGAGCGCTCCGTCCACGGGCTCGTCCAGAAGACCGTCGCCGAGAACGTCGATATCATCCCCTCGGAACTGGACCTGGCGGGGGCCGAGATCGATGTCGCCCGCATGGACGGATACCTGCACGGGCTGAACATGGCCATCGCGCCGCTCGTGCGCGGCGGCGGCTACGATTTCATCATCATCGACTGCCCGCCCTCGCTCGGGGTGCTGACCATGAACGCCCTGACGGCGGCCAACAGCCTGCTGCTGCCGATCCAGTGCGAATACTACGCGCTGGAGGGATTGAGCGTGATCGCCCATATCATCAAGCAGCTCCGCGAGGGCCGCGCCAACCCGACGATCGACATCCAGGGGATCGTGATGACGATGTACGATGCGCGCACGCGCCTCTCGCCCGATGTCGTGGCTGAGGTCAAGAGCCATTTCGGCGAAAAGGTCTACAAGACGGTCATCCCGCGCAACATCCGTCTCAGCGAGGCCCCCAGCTTCGGACGCCCGGTCAGCCAGTACGACCCGCACTGCACCGGCGCGATCGCCTACCGCGAACTGGCCAAAGAGGTAATCGCCCGCGAGCTGGCGGATCATCCCGTACCGGTGGCATAGGGACGGGGTGATTTTCCGGAAACGAACACCGGGGTTCCCCTATTTCGGAAGGACAGGATGGGCGCTAGGAATAATCTGGCATTATTAGTGGGCTTTGAGTCGTTGTTCCTGATCAGGAGGGGCTGGGCTCGATCTGTATCCATCAGGCGGTGTGCGTGTTTGGCTGCGGTTTTCCTTGCGTCCGGAACCGCCCTCAGCAGGGCGGTGGAAACGACGAATGCGCCGCTGCCTTCCGTTCCGTTTCCTATCGGTGAAACCCTGCATTACCGGATTGTGTGGGGGGTGCTGTCGGTCGGCTCATCCGAGGCGGTCACGGAGTGGACAGAGATCGATGGTCGGCGACTAATCGCCATTCGTGTCCGAGCCAAATCAAATGCTGTGATTCAGAAGGTTTATCCGGTCAACAGTTTCCTTGAAACATTGATTGATCCGGAAACACTTCTTCCCGTGCAGTTTACGAAAAACAGTCGCGAGGGGAAGCAACGCATGCATGAGGTGACGCAGTTTGATTTTGCCGCGGGGGTTGCCCGTCAGCATAATTTCAGAAAGAACAAGGATACCGAATTTGCAATTGAACCTAAAATACGGGATTTACTTTCGTTTATGTATTTCATCCGCGGCACACTATTGGCGAAAGGAAGTCAAACCGAGTATCGTGTCATGGCGGACGAAAAAACTTACGATTTGATTGTCCGGGCTGTGAAGGATGAAAGAGTTGAAATTGGTGATGACCGGAAAGTTCGTGCGCTGCGACTGGAGCCCGAGGCATCCTTCAATGGACTGTTTATGCGCAAAGGGCGTATGGTGTTGTGGGTGAGCCAAGAGGTCCCGACGGTAGTTTTGCGCGCTGAGGTTGATGTGCCGCTGGCACGTATCAAATTGATCCTGGATCCAGGTTGTCTTTTGGGGGGCGAGTCTCGCCGTCCTTCACTTTGAACACCCGCTGGGACGACGCGATCAGTTTTTGCGCATGGCACAGCGGACATGCCCGTCCCCAGGGGCACGGGGCGGAACCCCGTCTTTTCCTATGGTTTCTGGCAGCGGGGGCAGAGGTGGGTGCTGCGCTGGGCGACCACTATCCGCTCGACGGTGTCCTTGCAGCGGGGGCAGGCTTCGCCGTGGCGGCGGAAGACGTTGAGCGCGTCCTGGTTGCGTCCACGCCGTCCGGCCACGCTGTAGAAATTCGTCATGCCATCCCCGAGGGTCGTGCCCATCCCGTCCACTCCGCGCTGCAGCACGCGGCGGATCGCCCCATGCAGGCGACGGCACTCGGCCGCCGTAAGCGTACCCGACAGGCGGCAGGGATGCAGCCGTGCATCCCAGAGCGCCTCGTCGACATAGATGTTGCCGAGTCCGGCTAATATGTGCTGGTCTAGTAGCAGGGGCTTGAGCATGCGGTTATGCGTCTGCAAGGCTGTCCGGAGAACCGGCACCGTGAATGCATCCTCAAGCGGTTCCGGCCCCAGCCGCCCCAGCACCGCATCCGGATCATCGGTCAGCATCCAGCGCCCGAACTTGCGGGTATCGCGGAAGCGGATCTCGCGACCATCGTCCAGGATCAGGGCCACCCGCTCGGCGGCATCGCGCAGCTCGGTGGCCTGCTTGACACTGAGGCTGCCGGTCATGCGCAGATGAATCAGCAGCCAGCAGGACGGTTCCAGCCGCATCACGATATACTTGGCACGCCGCTTGATCGCCTCGATCCGACGGTCACGGACACCAGCGGCAAAGGCATCCGTCGCGAGCCCGGAGAGCGTCCGCTCCCAGGACACGCGCACACGGCGGATACGGTGCCCGCACACGTCCGCTTCAAGCAATCCCCTGACCACGGTTTCCACTTCCGGCAGTTCCGGCATTGTCCCCTCCTAACCTGCGGAATAAGGGAAAAGCGTGTTGCGGTTTAGCAGCATCCGCGGATCGAACACGCGTTTGACGGCGCGCATCTGCCCGATCGCTTCCGGGCCGTACATGATCTCCAGCATCGCCGTCTTGAGCTTGCCGATGCCGTGCTCGGCCGAGACCGTCCCGCCCATGGCGACCACGCGGCGCGCCCATTCCAGATAAACAGCCTTGCCGCGCAGGTAGTCGTCGGGAGTCGCCGGCAGGATGTTGACATGCAAGTGGTTGTTGCCAATATGACCGAAGATCACATATTCGAGCCCCGCCACGCGCAGATCGTCATGGTACATCCGCATCACCGTGCGCAGGCAGGCATCCGGTACCGCCAGATCGGTCCCCAGCTTGGTCAGCTCCGGATACTGCCGCTTGCGTTCGCCGATCCGCAGGTTCACCGCCTCGGGCACCGCATGGCGCACGCCCTTGAACGTCTCGATCTCGCGCCAACTGGTGGCGAGCCAGGTGTCATCGGCATTCCCGCCACCATCGGCCAGGGCCTCGCAGACCTCCGCCAGGGCCTGTTCGACCGCTGCTTCGGTATCGCCGTGCAACTCGATATAGACAGCGGTATGCCAATGCGGCTTCAGCTCCGGTAGCGCGGCAAACGCCGGATTGCCGGCCCGCTGCCCGCGCAGCAGGTCCAGCGACTCCGCACTGAAGAACTCGATCGCGGCCACATGCCCCTGCCGGTCATCGCGCACCCGCTCCACCAGCACCAGAGCCGCCTCCTCGGATGGCAGGAAGGCCGTCATCCCCCAGGCGACGGCTGGCAGCGGGGTCAGCACCAGTTCGAGTTCGGCAAAAACACCCAGCACACCCTCGGAACCGATGAACAAATCGATCAGGTCCATATCATCGGCAGCGTAGATACCAGCCGCGTTCTTGACCGCGGGCATATGGTAATCCGGCAGACGTCCGCTGTATAGGCGGCCTGCTTCGGATTCAAAGAGGAATTCACGTCCATTTGCGTAACGCTCGCCGCGGCGTAGCGCCAGGACCTCGCCTCCCGGCAGCACCACGCGCAGGGCGGACACATGCGGGCGTGCGGGGCCATAGCGGAAAGTGCGGGCACCGGAACCATTATTAGCCACCACACCGGCCAGGCAAGCCCCTGCCTCGGTCAGATCCGGAGGAAAGACGTGAGGGCCGCCCTGACGATAGCGCGCCAGCGCATCAAGCGACTCCGCGTTCCAGCCCGCCGTATCGAAGTCACCGCCGTGAACGAGGGCCTCGTGCAGCGCCTTGAGCGTGAATCCCGGCTGCACCCGCACGAAGTAGCGATCCGCCGCCGGGTCATAGCGCATCCCAAGGACACGGGACATGCGGCTGACATTGAGAATGCTGCCGCCATCGGGCGTCGCGCCGCCGGTAATCCCGGTCAAACCGCTCTGGACCGTGACCGGCGTCCCCTCCTCCGCCGCCTGCCGCAGGACCTCCACGATATCGGCTTCGCACTCCGCGAACACAATCGAATCCGCACAGCCCGTGCGGCGGGATTCGTCGCTCAGGTAATCGGCATACTCACCCAGGATATCGGTGCTGTGCTTCACTGTTTTTCCAATTCATCCACGCTCTTGATCAATAGATTAGGGCGAAAGATTAGGTGGAAAGATTAGGGACTGATCAAACGAAACCTTAATCTTTTGCCCTAATCTTTCGCCTTAATCTTCTTAAGTTACCGATTAGGCAGATAAACATTCGCGTTTGTGCTTTTTGTGCCTTTTGTGGCTAACCACTACGCCGCCGGTTCCTTTGCTGCCTTTACACGGCGCGCGAATTTCAGCGCGCCCTCCTTCTCGGAGACGTTGATCACGCCGGCTCCCTTGATCTCGCCGCGCAGGATCGCCTCTGCCAGCGGATCCTCAAGATAGCGCGAGATCGCGCGGCGCAGCGGCCGAGCGCCCATCTGGCGGTTGAACCCCTTGGTCATCAGGAATGCCTTGGCGTCCTTCAGCAGGTGCAACTGCCAGCCGCGACCCGCCAGGCGTTGCCGCACCTTGTCCAGTTCCAGCTCCAGGATCTGCTCCACATTCTCCTGGGTCAGCTCCCGGAACACGATCAGCTCGTCGATCCGGTTCAGGAACTCGGGCTTGAACGCCTTCTTCGCCTCGGCCAGCATCCGGTCGCGCATGGTGTTGTAATCGGACTTGGCCGACTGCTCCCGGAAGCCCAGGCCGCTGTCGGTCTTGCCGAAGTCCGCCCCCAGGTTCGAGGTCATGATCACGATCGTGTTCCTGAAATCGACCACCCGGCCGAAGCTGTCGGTCAGCCGGCCCTCCTCCAGGATCTGGAGCAGGA
>CAZZBA010000290.1:0-5474 GCA_964652765.1 uncultured Victivallales bacterium
CTTTGCATGGTCCTGAAATCGACTTCCTTTAGCCGGATGCCGCCGCAGGTGACAAATTCCTCGCGATGCCGGTTCTTGCCCGAGATGGGCAGCGGGAAGGCGGTCGCCTGGGCGGCGATCCGCCGGATCGCCGTCAGCGGACAGGCTCCCCATTCGCATGTCTCATTCACCCCGGCACGCTGGAGCAGCAGCTTCCAGAGCCGGGCGGGAAGCCCTAGCGGCGACCAGGTCCCGGTCTGCTGGCGCGGGGCGGTTTGCTTGTGCGCCGCGAGGTTTTCGCACACCTGCTCCTCGCGTTTTCCAGGTTGCCAGTTGATCCGCATGTCGAAGCGGTAGCCGGTTTCCGCCAGCCCGCGTGCACCGAAGGAGGATAGCCGCAGCACGGACGGTCCGCTGACTCCGGTGTGCGTGATCAGCAGTTCCCCCTCCGCCTTGATGCCGCCAGGGCCGCCGAGCTGCACCGCCTGGACGACAATCCCGGCCAGTGCGGTGAAATCGCGATCGGGCGTGTTGAACGAGAACAGCGATGGCACGCATGGCTCGATCGTGTGGTCCAGCCCCTCGATGAAAGCCCCGCCGCCAGTGGCGACAAGCAGGCAGCGGCCGGTCTCGTGGCCGTGCTTCCCGACCGTCACCTCGACACCCCCGTCAAGAAACCGGATATGCGAGACCTCTGCCGACGTCCGGATTTCGGTCTGGCCGCGTCGGGCAGTGTTCATCAGGGCGCTGATGACATCCAGCGATGTGTCGGAACGCGGAAAGACGCAGCCATCCTCCAGCGTTACCAGTGGCACGCCGTGCGCCTCGAACCAGGCCATGGTTTCCGCCGGGCCGAAACGGTGGAACGCCCCGATCAGCTCGCGTCCCCCGCGCGGGTAGTTCTGCGTAAAGGAGCGGATGTCCGTGCATTGATGTGTCAGGTTGCAGCGGCCCCCGCCGGAGACGCGGACCTTTGCCAGTGGCCTCGCTCCCTTTTCGAGGACGAGCACCCGCAGGGAGGGTACGCTTTCCGCCAGCACCGCCGCCGCGAACAGGCCAGCGGCACCGCCCCCGATAATCATGACATCGCAAGTGCTCATCGGGAATCCAGAAGCGGGAGCCAGATCTGGACTGTGCTGCCGGGTTTTCCGGTGTGCGGGATCACATTCACCCAGCCGTTGTGGCTGCTGGCGATCAGGTAGACGGTGGTCAAGCCCATCCCGCGGCGCCGTCCGTCATTCTTGGTTGTGAAGAAGGGGTCGAAGACATGTGGCAGGTTCTCGGGGGAAATTCCCTTTCCAGTATCGATCACCTCGATCAGGGCCAGCCGTTCCGGGTTGGTGTGCACAACGGGGGTGTTCGGTACCGGGCGGGCGTCAGGCTCGCCCCGGCGCAGCGATACGGTCAGCGTGCCCCCTTCCGGCATGGACTCGAAGCTGTTGATGGCAAGCTGCGCGAGCGCCTGCTCGATATGGCTGGGCGAAATGGAGGCCATCAGGCGTTCCTGCGGCAGCAGGAACTGGATCTGGACATTGGCGGGGGCGGATCCGCGGATGAAATGCTGGAATGAATCCACCGTGCGTACCAGGTTCATGTTCTCGCGCTTGAGCGGGGTGGGATGCGAGAAGGCCAGCAGGTCGGTCGAGAAGGCGCACATCTCGCGTGCGGCAGCCTCGATCTCCTCGAGCGCGTCAGCAAGCACGTCCTTGTCCCCCGTCCGGTGGCGGATCATGTCGGCATAGCCGATGATACGGGTCATGGCGTTGGTGACGTCATGCGTGACGCGCCCCGCGAACTTCCCGATGGCCACCATTTTCTCCGCCTGCAGGAGTTGTACGGTGCGCGTCTGGACCTCCTGCTCCAGCATTTCCTTCGTGGCGGTCAGTGCGCTATGGGTGGCACGCTGTTCGGTGATGTCATGGACACAGGCGAGGATATGGACGGAGCCGTGGATGGTGTAGGCACTGAACGAGGCCTGGGCCCAGAATGCGCCCCTGTTCCTGCCGCTGGAATGGAAGGTGATGATCTGCTTGCGGTTTTCCATGGCCGCCTTCAGGGCCGGTTCGGCGGCGTCCGGCGGGTAGGGGTATTCGCCGCCGGGCGAGAGAGTCGCGATATCAGAGTCCCTGTAGCCGTAAAGCTTCTTGGCACTGTCATTGGCGTCCAGGATCTTGCCGGTTCCGCCATGGTGGACGAACAGCGCATCGGTGGTGGCGTTGAAGATGGACTTGTAGGTCTGCGCGGCTTCCTCGGCGGTATCCAGTTCGGCGGCTATGGCGAGTTGGCGATGCCTGCGTGCGTACATGGCGATGGCCACCGCCAGGCAGAGCGCGAGCAGCAGCAGGGCGGTCAGGGCCATCTGCTCGGGTGGATACCATGCGGCGGTGTCATGGAGGACCAGCAATGTCCACGTTCCGTCTGGATCTTCCAGGCTGAGCGGAAAGGTCTGGACAAGGAAGTTGGTTCCTTGCCACGGCTGGGGGGTATCATTGATCAGCAGCGGGATCTGCCCTGTCCGTGATTTGAAGAAGTCCGACTCGTATTCCGGGTGCAATCCGTCCGCGGCCGCATTGGTAGGGGTGTTGTCCAGTCCGGGGATGGTGTTGAAAAGCCAGTCATGGTTTGAACTGCTGAGAATAACCCCTTGTGGACTGACGAGCGAAATCAGATCGGACGCACTGGCCAGCATGTCATCGATCGCGTCAAAGGGCATCTTGATGACGACGACCCCGATTATCGCGTCGGGGTCCGTTCCGGGGGGATCTTCAGCATACACGGGGGAGGAATAATACAGGCCGCGCAGGAAGGTCGTCGCGCCCAGGGCGGGGTAGACAGCGGTCTCGCCTGCGAGGGCTTTTTGAAAATAGGGGCGGAATGCGTAGTTTTTGCCGGTTAGCGTTTTGCCCTCGTCGTAGGTTGTGGAGATCAGCACGTCGCCATTGGCGTCCATGGCATAGACCAGATCAGCGCTGAGGCGTGATTTGAGTTGCTCGAGTGAAATCAAGAGATCGGTGTTATCGACGGATAGCGTGCCGCTGATGACAGCCTTCAGGCGTTTGTTGGTTATGCCGAGACTGTGCACGGCTCCACCGGACGGGGTGGCGATGATCTGCTCCTGCAGCATTCGCGCCATTTCCTGGCTATGGCGCCGGGCATTGCGCTGGCCGTCTTCCTGTTGGAGATACCGCTGGAGCAGCAGTCCACTGATCAGGATCGCGACCGAGAGCAGCGCGTTGCGCAGCAGTGCCGTCCAGTCCTTGTGCCAGGTATGCTTATCGGATCGTTGCATGAATGCCATCCGTGTCTGCCGATGTTGCCCCACCCACAATAAAGCGCGAATGCTACTCCCCTGCGGGGGCAGGGTCAAGCCTTCAGCAGCTTGGATTTCAAGGCCAGGTAGGTGTCGGTGTAGTCCGCGCCAAGCTGGGCCTCGCGGTGGTCGAAGCCGAATGCACGGCGCTTGAGCGCGAGCACGGGCGGGGCTTGGATGCGCTTGGCCAGTCCCATGCCCTGGTAAAGGTTCCACCAGCGTTCCAGATCGGCAATGAAGGCGTCGGCATCGGGGAAAACCGCCTGCACAGGGTTGTCAAGTCCGAGCCGCGTCTCCAGCTCGCCGCTGGCGTACCAGCCGAGGATCTCCTCCGGTGTGGCCCGGTTCCACCATTCGACCCAGCTTGCGAAGAGGCGGTCGTGGTAGGGGTAGACAAGCGGGTCGCCAAGTCCCTGATCGACATCCTGCGCGCTGCTGAGTTCGGCGGAGGGGACGATCCGGAGGGATCCGTCGGGAATGACCTCCCGCCCGTAGACGGTTTCGTTCAGGTAGCGGGCAAGCGCGTAGACCTCGCCCTTCCAGAGGTCGGCGATCGGTGCCAGGAAACCGCCGAGGTCGCCGTAAAGCGTGGAGTAGCCGACCGTTAGCTCGGACTTGTTGGCGTTGCAGGAGAATGCCCCGCCGAAGGCGGCCGCCAGCGCGGCCAGGATGCGCGAGGAGCGGTCGCGCGCCTGCACGTTCTCGAGCATGAACTCGCTGAGCCGCAGCGTGCCGGTCGTCCGCCCGCCGGGGATGGCGAGGGCCAGACCGTCGATCTGGGCGCGGGTCAGCGCGATGCTGTCCTCGATCGCGACGGAGGCATAGGGAACGCCGAGGTTGCGGGCGAGGTCGGCCGCCAGGCTGCGCGTGGTCTGCGAGTTGTAGCGCCCGGGCATGTTGACCAGCAGCACGTCCTCGGGCGGCAGCACCAGCCGCAGCAGCGCGGCCACCACGGCGGAGTCGATCCCGCCGGAAGCCCCGACGACCACGCGGCGGATGCCGCAGCGGGACAGGAAGCGGGCGAGTCCGTAGCGCAGCGCGGTGGCCAGCTCCGCGATGCCGTCCTCTCGCGGCGTCGCGAGGGGTGCGAACGCGGAATCCGGGGTGCGCGGGATATCGAGCGTCAGCGTCCGCGCCTCGAACGGGGGGTCGCAGCGGACGGCATTGCCGAGCGCATCGTAGACGCAGGAGGCACCGTCGAAGGTGAACACGGTCTTGCCGTTGTCCTGGATGCCAGGGTGGTTGACAGACAGCAGCGGGCGGTGCAGGTGGCGGGCATGCGCCGCGAATACGCGGTTGCGCTTGTGGTTCTTGTTGAAGGTGAACGGCGAGGCGCTGGCGTTGATGAACAGCTCGATATCGCCATGGCGGGCCAGCCGTTCCAGCGGGGAGAGCGCGTAGTCGAGGTTCCAGGCGTCCTCGCAGAGAACGCAGCCGAGAACCGCGCTGGAGGTGCGAACCGGCGTGAAAAAGCGGTCGATGTCGCCACCCTGCTCGAACGCCAGCTTGCGCAGGTCGTGGAAATGGCGGCTGTCGTCGAATTGCCGGTAATTGGGCAGCAGCGCCTTGATGCAGAAGGGGTAGGGGGAGTCGTCGGGGCCTTTGAATCGTCCATGGTCGGCAATGAACAGGGCGTTGTATTTGCGGGGGCGTCCGTCCTCGTTCTGTTTTGTCCAGTCGATGGCGACATTGCCGAACACGACCGTCAGGGCCTCCGAGGCCAGGCGGATCTCTTCGCCGCAGGTCTCGCACTGGCGCAGGAATGCCTGCTGTTCCCAGCGGTCCCCGATCAGGTAGCCCGGCACGGCCATTTCCGGAAAGACCAGCAGTTCGATGCCATCGGCGACCGCCTCGCGGATGTGCGCGAGGATGGTGCCGGTATTGGCGCGGGGACGCCCCGGGCTGACTTCGATCTGGGCAAGGCGTGTCCTCACATGCGCGCCGGGCATCACGCTTCCCCTTTGGTTTCCGCCACCTCGGCCTCGGCGGTTTCCGCCGCTTCGGCCCGTTTCGCGCCCCAGAGTTCCTCCTCGATGTGTCGCAAGCGACGGAAGAACCCATACAGCACGCCGACCGCCGTACCGATCACCGCCAGCACCAGTAGTATCATGACTGCAATCATGCGGGCAAGCTTAGACGATCCGTATCCGTCTTGTCGATAACTTCATTGAACCTCTTGACAGGG
>CAZZBA010000291.1:0-5448 GCA_964652765.1 uncultured Victivallales bacterium
TCTGGCCGAGCTGGCTGCCTCCCAGGCGGCGGGCGTAGTCGCCGAAGGTTTCGCCGTCGCGGCGTTCCTCCAGGTAGAGCGCCAGCAGGCCGCGCACCGCCGGCACGGCATCGGTCGAGGCGATGTCGATCACATGCTCGCCGACATGGCCGGCTGCGTCGAGGCGTCCGCCGGCGAAGAGGGCGAACCCTTCCTCGCTGCCTTTCTGGCTGTCTTTCCCGCTACTGTCCTGATCGTTGCGGAAGCGACGCCCGCGCAGGCCGATGTCCGCGATCCAGTGCTGCGCACAGGAATTCGGGCAGCCGTTCATGTTGATCCGCAGGGGTCCGACGGCGGCAGTCAGTTCCGTATCGGTTGCGAACGCCTCGGTCAGGTGCCGGTAGACGGCAGGGGTGTCGGACACGGCCAGGTTACAGAGTGTGGTGCCGACGCATGCGACGATGTCGGGCAGCAGCTCGAAGCCCTCGGTGCGCCAGCCAGCCTCGTGCAGGCGGGCTTGCAGGGCTGCGACCCGCGACCTGGGTACATCGCGTATTTCCAGGTTCTGGCGGTTGCTGAGGGCGACCGTGCCGCTGCCGAACTCGGCGGCCCAGCCGGCAAAGCGGACGGCGTCGCCGCCGCTGATCTCCGAGCGCGGGATGATGACGCGCACGGTGCAAAGATCCTGGTCGCCACGCTGCGGGATGACCGCTTCACCTGCATAGGGGATGGGCGCGATGGCAGGGGGGGCGTCGGCGGCCTCTAACCGGTCCAGCCCGGTGACGCTGCTCTCGCGCATTATCTCGAGCAGGCGTTGGCGATAGGTCTCGACACCCATCTCGGCGACGACGATCTTGAGGCGTGCGTACTTGCGCACACGCCGGTTGCCGTAGCGGTTGTGGCTTTCGACCACCGCTCGGGCGACCGGCACGACCAGGTCCGCCGGTACCCAGGAGAAGATCAGCTTGCCCATATGGGGGAGGGCGCCGAGCCCGCCGCCCGCCGTCAGCACCCAGCCGGTCTCGGCGGTGCCGTCCGGACCGGTGCGCCTGACCGGGTACCAGCCCTGGCAGTTCATCAGCGCCTGGCCGCACGAGGAGGCGCAGCCGCTGACGCTGATCTTGTGCTTGCGCGGCAGGTTGCGCTGCTGGTCGCGCATCACCGGGTCATCGGCCAGCGCCATGACCACGGCGCCGGTATCGGCGATCTCGTGCGGGCAGACGCCCTGCATCGAGCAGCTCACGACATTGCGGCAGACGTCGCCGCAGGCATTGCGGGTGATGATGCCGAGGGCCTTCATGCCGTCGATGATCTTGTGGATATCGGCCAGGCGGATCCAGTGGTACTGCAGCGTCTGGCGCGTGGTGATGCAGAGGTTGTCCTGCCCGTAGGCCGTGGCCAGCTCGCCGGCACGGGCAAGCTGGGCGCTGTTGAGCAGCCCGCCTGGGATGCGCAAGCGGATCATGAAGTAGCCGCGCTGGAGCTGGTGGTAGACGCCGGACCATTTGAACATGGCGATCTCGTTCGGCGTCAGGGCGTCGAGATCGCGTTTACCGATCGCGCAAAAATCGAAATCAGGATTGATCTCGAGCTTGTCGCGCTCGACCTGGGTAAGCTCCTGCTCTGCGGGCATCCGGGGTTCTCCTTGCTTAGGGTTGGAATGTTCCGGTGAGCCTAGAACAATCCGCCAAGCAAGGCGAACATTTAAATTAAACAGATGTGCAAGCCAGTCTGTAGGCTGAAGACCGAAGACTGAAGACTGCTGATACTCTGGTTTTAACCACGGAATAAACAGAATACACGGAAAGCTTTCAATATCGGGGATATAGCCACAGAATGCACAAAAGACACAAAAGGGCTTACAACACTGGGTAGTGAACGCACGGATTCAGTTTTCTTGTGATCGGTGCGCTCTTTGTTGTCAATTAAAGCCGAGTATCAGTTCCGTGTATTCTGTGTATTCCGTGGTAGAATATCCAGAGTTGTAAGCAGTCTTCAGTCATACCTCCGTCTTCCCCTTTTCCACCATGCGGCTGGTGTTCTCGGCGATTCGGAAGGCCACGATGATCAGCTCGCACCAGATCCGGGCACCGAGTGTCCAGAGCAGGAAAACAAGGGGGGAGAGGATGAGGAAAAGCAGTCCCTTGAAGAATCCGTCGGAGAATCCCGCCACGATGAACATCAGCGAGCCGATGGCGGCACCGACCACACCCAGGATAAACAGGATCTTGATCATGCGGGTCGTGACGAACTCGCTGAACGACAGATCAAACAACAGACCGATTGTACCTTTATTCTCCATGACAGCCTCCTTGTATTTGCTTTTCCCAGTCCGGGGAAGGCGGGTTGAACATTTGCAACAACAGTGACGGTTTTCAACGCTTGTTTATGTTTCCGGTGACCTCCTTTCGGCAGACGGTTCCCACTTGTGGGATTGTCAGATTCTGCATCCTTGCTGTCAAGCGGCGATTATTCGCGCAACGAACCCTTCCCTCGCAAAAGTTCCCCGGATGTGAGAATCGCCTTTTTTCGCGGCGGGGGTTGTGTCATACTGCCCATCAATCGCCATCTTTCTGGACTTTTTCGGGAGATTCCTTGTTATGAAGGTTTTCAACACGCTGTCTCGTCAACTGGAGGAGATCGTTCCGCTGGAGCAGGGGCATATCCGCCTCTATACCTGCGGGCCGACGGTCTATAACGCCGCCCATATCGGCAATTTCCGCACGTATGTGTTCGAGGACCTGCTGCGGCGCTACCTGAAGTATGGCGGGTTCCGGGTCACGCAGGTGATGAACCTGACCGATGTGGACGACAAGACCATCCGCGGTGCCATGGCGGCGGGGATCTCGCTGGATGCCTATACCGCCCCCTACAAGGCGATGTTCTTCGAGGACCTGAAGGCACTGAATATCGAGCCGGCGGAGCATTACCCGGCGGCGACGGACCACATCGCGGAAGTGATCGTGCTGATCGAGCGTCTGATGGAGCGGGGGCTGGCCTACAAGTCGGAGGATGGCTCGGTCTACTTCAGCATCGCGCGGTTTCCGGGGTACGGGCGGCTCGGGCATATCGACATGGCCGGGATGCGCGCCGGGGCGCGGGTGGCGCAGGATGAGTACGAGAAGGAGAACGTGGCCGATTTCGCGCTCTGGAAGGCGTGGGATGCCGATGACGGCGATGTCTGGTGGGAGTCGCCCTGGGGGCGCGGGCGTCCGGGCTGGCACGTGGAGTGCTCGGCGATGAGCATGCGCTACCTGGGCGAGAGTTTCGACATCCATACCGGCGGCGTGGACAACATCTTCCCGCACCATGACGACGAGATCGCCCAGAGCGAGGGGGCGACCGGCAAACCGTTCGTGAAGACCTGGATGCATTCGGCCCACCTGATCGTCGATGGCAAGAAGATGTCGAAATCGCTGGGGAATTTCCACACGCTGCGCCAGGTGATCGAGCGCGGCTATGCCGGGCGCGAGGTTCGGTACGTCCTGCTGGCGGCGCATTACCGCCAATCGCTGAATTTCACCTTCGAGGCGGTCGAGGCCGCGCGCGCCTCGCTGGCACGGCTGGACGCCTTCCAGGACCGGTTGCGCGAGAGCAGGACCACCGGCAGGGGACTGCCGGAATGGGCGGTGCAGGCGGAGACGGTATTCAAGGCCTCGCTGGATGACGACCTGAACATCTCCGAGGCGCTGGCCGGGATCTTCGAGATGGTGCATGACGGGAACAAGGACCTGGATGCCGGACGGCTGGACTGGAGCGCGGAGGCCGTGCTTGCGCTGCTGGCGCGTTTTGATACCGTTCTGGGGGTGCTGGTTCGCCCGGCGACGGCGTTGCCGCCGGATGTGGCGGCGATGGCCGAGGCACGGGTAGCCGCAAGGGCGGCACGCCAGTGGGCGGAGTCGGACCGCCTGCGCGATGCGCTGAAGGCGGCGGGCTGGGAGGTTCGCGACACGCCAGAGGGGCAGAAACTGAAGGCGATCTGACCGAGGAATTTCTGATGCGAGGGTTTTTCATTACATTCGAGGGGCCGGAAGGGTGTGGAAAGTCCACCCAGATCGCCATGCTGGCGGAGCGTCTGCGTGCCAGCGGGCACGCGGAGGTCGTGACCACGCGCGAGCCGGGCGGGACGCCCGCCGGTGAGGCGATCCGCGGCATCCTGCAGCACGATACTGCCGGGTCCGACATCTGCGCCGCCGCCGAGACGCTGCTTTTCGAGGCCAGCCGGGCGCAGCTCGTCCACCGCGTGATCCGTCCGGCCCTGGAGCGGGGGGCGATCGTGCTGTGCGACCGTTTTGCCGATTCGACGACGGCCTATCAGGGATACGGGCGCGGTTTCGATATCGAGGAACTGCTGCAATTGCACACCTTCGCTCTGGGCGGGACCTGGCCGGATATCACGCTGCTGCTCGATCTCGACGCCGAGCACGGCTTCCGGCGTCTAAAGGCACGCAACGGAGGTGCGACGGCACTTGACCGGATGGAGCGGGAATCGCAGGAATTCCACCGGCGGGTGGTGGCCGGGTTCCGCGAGATGGCGCGCCGCTGGCCGGAGCGTTTCCGCCGGATCGATGCCACCGGCAGCGTCGCGGCGGTACACGAGGCCATCTGGACCATCGTGAAGGAGGCGTTGTCATGACACCGGATCATGCCTATGCATTCATGGCCCACAGCATCGCCGCCGGGCGACTGGCTCAGGCCTATGTCGTGGCGGCACCGCCACGCGGGGCAGGCGAGGTTTTCGTCAAGCGGGTTATGTCGCGGCTGCTGTGCCGCGAGAACAATCCCCCCTGCGGCCATTGCAGGCGCTGCACCACCGTGGAGAAGGGCACGCATCCGGATGTGCACTGGCTTGAGCCGCAGAAGAAGTCGCGGGTGATCGGGATGGAGCAGATGCGCGAGGACTTCCTGCCGGAGATCCAGCGGACCTCTTTCGAGGGCGGCTGGAAGGCCGGTGTAATTGTGGCGGCGGATTGCCTGAACAATTCCGCCGCGAATGCCTTTCTCAAGACGCTTGAGGAGCCGCCAGCCAGGACGGTATTCTTCCTGCTGACCGACAGCCCGCAGCGCCTGCTGCCGACGATCAACTCCCGTTGCCAGCACCTGTCCATCGACGATGCCAGCGGGATGGCAGCCTCGCCCGAGGACCAGCGCGAGCTGGTGGAGATCCTTGCTGGCGGGGGCGGGGTGGACGGCCTCGCCACGGCATTCGGCCGAGCCGACCGGCTGGCCTCGTTCATGAAGGCGCGCAAGACCGGGATCGAGAAGGAGGAGAAGCGCGAGGCCCGCGACGACAGCGACGAGGATATCGACAAGGAGACCCTCGAGGCTCGGATCGGTGCCCGGTATCGCGAGTGGCGGCACGGGATCCTCTGCGCGATGCTCAACTGGTACCGTGACATCCTGGTGCTGGTCTGCGACGGTGACGAGCAGTATCTCAGCTTCCCCGGCGAACTGGAGACGCTGCGGGCC
>CAZZBA010000292.1:0-5423 GCA_964652765.1 uncultured Victivallales bacterium
GTCGAACGGCAGCATCTTGAGCGGGACCAGCCCGGTAAAGGTCAGCGCCAACTACCCGCCGAACAACGCGGCCACGACCCACAGCAGCACCACACTGCGACGGCGCGAATCGATGAACGGCACCACCAGCCACTTGTAGACATGGTAGAACCGCGTCTGGGGGATATTGCGTTTTTCTCCGCCCGCGTTCTTCCCGCCGCCGTACTTCAGCAGCTTGACGGCCATCCAGGGCGTGATGATCAGAGACACGACGGTGGACATCAGCACGGCAACAGGCACATTGATGGCCATCGGCTTCATGTACGGACCCATCATGCCGGTGATGAAGAACATCGGCGCGAAGGCGATCATGATCGCCAGGGACGAGAGCAGAATCGGGGCCATGATCTCACGCATGGCCGCCACGGCGGCATCCTTCTTCGGCAAAACCGCCGCCCTGAAATGGCGTTCGATATTCTCCACGCCGGCAATCGGGTCGTCGACCAGCAGGCCCAGTGCCAGGATCAGCGCGAAGAGCGTTACCCGGTTGATCGTGTAGCCGAGCATGTAGTTGCAAAGCAGTGTCAGCGAATAGGTGATCGGCACCGCCATAGCCACGATCAGCCCCTCGCGCCAGCTCATGCTCAGCGCCAGCAGCCCGATCACGGTCAGGACCGCCAGGATAAGGCTGCTGACAAGCTCATTGACCTTGTCGTTGGCGGTCTCGCCGTAGTCGCGGGTGATGCTGACCTCGACATGATCGGGAATCAGGCTGCCCTTCAGCCCGTCGAGCACATCGTGCACATCGCGGGTCACGCGCACCGCGTTGCTGCCGCGACGCTTGGAGACCGCTACCGTCACCGCTTGCGCACCCCGCACCGCCGGGCCGTCGGCGGCCGGCCCTGTGGAGAACCGGCTGCAGGCCGTGCCCTCGCGGCCGCCGTCCTGGATATCGGCGACATCCCGCAGGTAGACCGGACGGTCCTCGAACAGGCCCACCATCAGCCCGCGAACGTCATCGACCGATTGCAGGAACGGGCCTGCTTCCACCTCGTAGACGCGGTCGGCGCGCTCGAACGAACCGCTGGCCATCTGGGCATTCGCCCCCTGCAGGGCCCCGGCCACGGCCTGTACCGAAAGCCCGTACCCGCTCAACCGGTCGGCGTCCAGGTACACGGTCACCACACGCGGTTCACCGCCGTGGATCGTGATGCGGGCACTGTCGGGGATCCGCTGGAGTTTACCCACCACCTCCTCGGCGATGCGGTAAAGCCCGTGCGAATCGACCGTCTCGCTGTAAAGCACGGCATTGACGATCGGTACATCGTCGATCTCGATCGGCTTGACCACCCAGCCCGTCACGCCGGGCGTGACCCGGTCCATGTTCTGGCTGATCTTGTTGTAGAGCTTGAGCAGGCTGTCCTCGCGGTCCTCGCCGACATAGAAGCGCACGGTCACCACCGCCATACCCGGCTGCGAGACGGAATAGACATACTCCACGCCATCAATCTGGTAGAGCATGCGTTCCAGGCGCGACGAGACCAGCCGCTCGACCTGCTCGGCACTGCCGCCGGGATAGCTGATCATCACATCGGCCAGCGGCACGACAATCTGCGGATCCTCCTCGCGCGGGGTGACCGTCAACGCCAGCGTCCCGGCAATCAGGCTGGCGATCATCACCAGGATCGGCATATTGCCCCGCAGGAACCCTGCGACGACACCGACAAAGAAAGACTGTTTCTCGTTGCTCATATCACAATTCCTTATGCTCGGATGGACAGGCAGGGGTGCCTGTCCTACTTTTGCTGGACTGCCGGCAAGACCACCTGCTCGCCTGCCGCAAGGCCGGAAAGGATCTCGACCTGCCCGTCATGGCGCGGGCCCGTGCGTACCAACCGACGGAAAACGCGGCCGTCGCGCACCACCTGCACCGACTCGAGCTGGCCGATACGCATCACCGATTCCATCGGCAGCAGCACAGTCGCATGCGGCTCGACATCCAGCAGCACCTGCCCGTACATCCCGGGCAGCACGGCGGCGTCCGCCACCCCATCGAGGTGCACCTTGATCCGGCGTGTGCGCGTCACCGGGTCGAACGCGCTGACCACCTCGGTCACGGTCCCCTTGACAAGGGCATCGCCCAGATCGAGCTTGACCTGGACCTCGCATCCCACCGGGAAATGACTGATCAGCCGCGCCGGAACCGGCACTTCCAGACGCAGGCGCGAAGGATCATACACAGAGACCAGCACCTGCCCCGGACTGGCGAGGTCGCCCGCCTCGACGAAGCGATCGGTGACCACGCCATTGAGCGGGGCGGTGATGCGCGTGTAGGTCAGCATCACCTTGACCTGGTCCACCGCCGCCGAGGCGGACTTGTAGCCGGACTCCGCTGCCTCGAACGCCTGCTGCGTGGTGGCGTTGGTTTCCAGCAGCCGTTTCGCCCGCTGGTATCCTGTTTCGGCCAGTGCCAGTTGCGCCTCTGCCGCCTCGAGCTGTTTTACCAGCTCGCGCTGGTCGAGCGCGATCAGCAGATCGCCTTCGCGCACGGGCGATCCGGCGCTCACACGCACATCCTCGACATAGGCGGGCAGCCTCGCGCTGAGGTTGATCATGCGCTCGGAGCTTACCGTGCCCGGCAGCGACACGCGCGTCGGCGCGGTCGCGGCTTCAACCGCATGCACGACAGCCCCCGCTGGCAGCGGCTGGCCGACCTCGGCCTCCAGCTTGCCCGGGGCCTGCTTCGAGCGCAACAGCCCGGCAGTCCACACCACGATCACCACCAAGCCCAACACACCACCGGCGATTTTCGCCAGACCTGCCATCTTACTCTTATTCCTCATTTGGTGCCTTTCTGCTTTTCAATACCGTGTCGCCAGCCGGCCCATTGCCCGGTCGAGGTTTGATCTTGCTATCTGGTAGTCGTAAATCGCCGCCGTGTCGCGCATGCGGGTCTCGGTCAGGCCCAGCTCCGCGACCAGCAGCACCGAGATCTCGGCGGCCCCTTCCGTGTATTGCGCCCGCGTGATCCGCAGGGCCTCTTCCGCGCTGCCGACCGCCTGAGAGGTCACCTGCAGCCGTGCCCAAGCCTCCTCCAGCGCCAGAGTCGCCTGCCGCAGGTCGAAGGCCAGCTCACGACGCACCTGGTCCCGTCCGGACTCGGCGGCCTGCACCAACTGCCGCGCCTCCTCGACCTTGGCGCCTTTCTCGAAACCGGAGAACCATTCCCACTCCAGCGCCACCCCGGCGGTATAACTGCGCTCGTTGTCGCTCAGATCCTCGCTGTCCCAGTCGCTACTGCCGAACGCGTTCAGCACGGGGTCGCGTTCCCGGCGTGCGGCCTTGAGCCCCCAGACGGCCGCCTGGGTCTGGAGCTCGCCAATGCGCATTTCCGGCCGTGCCAGTTCGGCGTCTGCCGCAACAAGGGCAGGCGCGACGGGCTGGAGCACGGGCGTCGGCAATCCCGCCTCGCCGACGGCCTCGTAGCCGATCGCGGTATTGAGCGCGGCAATCGCCAGCCGCACACCGTTGCGGGCCCGTATCAGGTTCTCGCGCGCCTGGGCGGTCTGCACCTCCAGGTTCAGGACATCGGTCCTGACCGCACTGCCGGACGCGAACCGCTCGCCAGCCACCCGCAGGCTTTCCTCCAGGCTGGCCAGCGCGGCAGTCTGCACGGCGACAAAGGCCTGCGCTTCCAATACCTGGTAATAGCCGCGCGTGACCTCGTGCACCAGCGTGTTGCGCACGGACTGCTCCTGCGCGGCAGCGATCTGACCGCCGATGCCGGCACCGCCGATCCGAGCCCCGCGCGCGCCGTCGTACAGGCGGTATTTGAGGCCCAGGCTCAGACGGATATTCTCCGTGTCGTCCGGCACATTGAAATCAAAACCGGGGTCGCTCATATCCAACTGCCGCTGGTTGAGTTTCATCATGAACGCCTGCGGCGCGTTGTCGGTAAGCATGTAGGAAGCCGAGGCACCAAGCCGCGGCAGCCAGGCCGAACGCGCCTGGCGCACCGCCTCCTGCGACGCCGCCACGCGGTGCGTCATGGCGCGAATCCCCGGATTGCGTTCCAGCGACTCGCGGATGAAGCCGTCGAGCACAGCGTCGCCACTTCCATCCGCCATCACCACGGCAGAACTGATCACAACCGCCAGTGAAACGAAAATTCCTCGCATGATCGCGCTCCCTCTCAGCCTGATAACTTCAATTATTACTACGGAACATACAGAAATCACGGAAACTATCAACATATGCCAACCTGCTCGATAGCCACAAAAAGCACAAAATACACAAAAGTAGAATACAGCATTACTTTTGTTCTTTTTGTGCCTTTTTGTGGCTGAACATATCCCTGCACTTGCGTACGCTAAGTTTCTCTTTCCTGATACTCAGCTAAGCGGCATCGGGTTGCAAAGGTTATGCTTCACATCCGCCACACGCCCGCAGTTGAAGCAGATGAACTTCGGGTTCTTCACCAGTTGCCGCACCTCATCCAGCTTGCCTTCGCTGACTAGCACACACAGATGCCCTTCATGCCCACAACACGCTTTGCACTTCTTGGAATCCGTCATGACTGCTCCTCCTTAATCTTGTTAATCATGTACATGTATACCATAATTCAACTTCCGGGGCCGCGTCCAGCACTAATCCAGCCGTAATATCGGACGGTCTTTGCCGCAGCGCCTCGACCGCCTGGCGCTTGTCCGGCCCCGCCACCCAGAAGACCAACCGTCGCGCCGCGCAGAGCACCGACGGGGTCGCCGAGACCCCGTTCATGCCGTCCGGACGCCTGACCGCGATCGCGCGGTGTCCCTCGGCTTCCTTCAGGTGTTCCGCTGAGAAAAGAGACGCGACATGACCATCGGCGCCGAGGCCGAGAATGCCGAGCGGGAACACGATCCCGCCGCCGAGCAGGGCGTACAGCGCGCGGTCATAGCGTTCCGCCGCGACGGCGACCGGAACGGCGGGGTCGACGAACAACCGTTCGCGCACCCCAAGCGCATCGAGCGTCGGACACAACCGCCCGTAGTTGCTCTCCGGCGATTCCAGCGGTACATGACGGTCGTCGCTCAGGAACACGTGCACGCCGTCCGCAGCCCGCACACCAGCCGCCGCCAGGGCGGCATACACGCCGAAGGGCGTGCTCCCGCCGGTCAGCATCAACGCGCGCGGCATGGGTGATGGGGCACAGAACGCCTCCTTCAGAAGCTCCAGTGCCGCCGACGCCAATTCAGGGCGCGTGGCGAACTCACGGTAAATCAGGTTCATTATCTATTTCCCCATTAACCATACATACCGGCTTACAACACTGCGGACGGGGTGGAACCCGTCCCTCCAGACCCGACATGATTTCGGCTTACCTATAACTTCAATTCATTTTAACGCCCAACAACCAACATCCAACGCCCAACAGTCCAAGGAAATGCTCCCCAACTTGGGCG
>CAZZBA010000293.1:0-5418 GCA_964652765.1 uncultured Victivallales bacterium
CAGGATGCATCCTGTTAAAAGCACAATTCGAAAAATTCACAAACGTGCCAACGCTACCAGACGGCACTGGAATGTCAAGAAAACGAAAACACCAACAGAAAACAGAAAAACAGATTCGCGGAAACAGGTCTTGACATTGCGCTCCCTTTTGCATAGATTTCAACGGTTTTTTGACACAGGAGCAGTTCAGCAGGGAGCGGGAAGCCCGCAAAGGAAGATTATCATGGAAGCATATGCAGTTATTGAAACCGGCGGCAAACAGTACCGGGTTCAGCAAGGCGATACCCTCAACGTCGAGAAGCTCGACGCGGAAGTCGGCGCATCGGTGGAACTCGACCGGGTTCTGGCGGTGTCGAATGGCACGGACCTGACGATCGGCGCTCCCACAGTGGAAACCGCGAAAGTCGTCGCCAGCGTGAAGGACCAGATCCGCGGCGAAAAGATCTTCAACTTCAAGAAGAAGCGCCGCAAGGGCTACACCCGCAAGATCGGCCATCGCCAGTCCTTGACCGTACTGACAATCGAAAGCATCGCCTAACCGGCAAACCCCGACATCCAGGAGACGAATCATGGCACATAAGAAGAGCAGCGGTTCCGCCAAGAACGGGCGCGACAGCAACCCGAAGATGCTGGGCATCAAACGCTATGCAGGCCAGGTGGTGACGGCGGGTTCCATTCTCGTCCGCCAACGCGGCACGCGTTTCGCGGCAGGGATGAATGTCAAACGCGGCAAGGATGATACGCTTTTCGCCCTCAAGGACGGCACTGTCCGTTTCGAGAAGGACAGCAAGGTCGTCACTATCGTTGCCACCGAAGCCGCCGTAAGCGCATAAGTACCCGCCGTTGAAAACACGCAAGTTCGTTGATCATGTCACGGTTTTCGTTACCGCCGGGAACGGCGGTAACGGCTCCAGCAGCTTCCGTCGCGAGAAGGCTGTCGCGAGGGGAGGCCCCGATGGCGGCGATGGCGGACGCGGCGGGCATATCATCCTGCGCGGCGATAACGACACCGACTCGCTGATCGCGCTTTACTTCGCGCCGCTTCTGCGCGCTGGCCATGGCGGTAACGGCGCAGGCCAGCAGAAACACGGACGCAACGGGTTGGACAAGCTCTTCATGATCCCCTGCGGCACCGAGATCTGGGACAAGGAAACCGACACGCTGCTTGGCGATATAACCACCCACGGACAGGAAATAATCATTGCCCGCGGCGGCAACGGTGGCATCGGCAACGTCCATTTCAAGAGTTCGACGCACCAGGCTCCTACCGAGCACACCGACGGCGAACCGGGGCAGGAACTGACCTTGCGGCTGGAACTGAAGATCATGGCCGATATCGGCCTGGTGGGCTTCCCGAACGCCGGGAAATCCTCCTTGCTGACGGTCCTGAGCGATGCCCATCCGAAAGTCGCCGCCTACCCGTTCACCACTCTCAATCCGGTGCTCGGCACGGTACTCTTCGAGGACTACACCAAACTGCGCATCGCAGACATCCCCGGCATCATCAAAGGTGCACATGAAGGGATCGGCCTTGGAGACGCGTTCCTGCGGCACATCGAGCGCTCGCGGTTCCTGCTGCTGGTGCTCGACATGGCGGGCGTCGACACACGTGATCCTATCGACGATTATCGCAACCTGATCAGCGAACTCACGCTTTATGATGCCGAGCTTCCCGAACGACCGCACCTGGTCGTGGCGAACAAGATGGATCTGCCGGAGGCCGCCGTGAACCTTGATGCGTTCATCAAGGAAACGGGAATCACGCCGCTGCCTGTATCCACCATGGACGGCACCGGGATCGATGACCTGAAGACCGGACTGCACGCGCTCTGCCGTCGCAACGCCTAGAACGCGCCGCCGACCCCGACCCGCAAGTATGCCGCCGGATCCACATCGGCTGTTCCGCCGCGCCCGAATTCGATCTCGCGCCCGTTCACGAGCCCGAATTCGCCCGAGATCCGGAATTCCGGATTGATTTCATACGTCAGGCCTATCGCCATCAGGATGGATTCGAAGGTCACCCGCTTCCGATCATCGCGATCGTCCGGCATCTGGTACGTCATGCTCTCCCAAGCCCAGCGCGCATGCACCGCCCACGCTGGCAGCATATGATAAACCAGACGGCTTTCCGGCAACAAGGCCTCCAGCCGGAAGATCGGCGAGGGCTGCCAGACCACCCCTGCCACCGGCATGAAAACGCGCTCGAACTCCAGTCGCAGGGCTATACCGGCAACGGCGGAAAGATTTGAATCAAGCGTCTTGATGCCTGTGAACGTCATCGGCATGGCAAGAGAGTCAAGGCTCAGCGAATCCAGCGCCGAATAAAATCCCGGCTCAAACCGCCACTGGAAAGCCATGTCATTGACATAGCGCCACGTCCAGCGGTTGTCGAATGCAACCACCAGCAGTTGATCCGGCAGCATCAACCCGCCATCGCTGAGCGGGATGGCCGACTGGAGCTGTAGGCGTACATCCAGATCCCCCAGCAGCACCTCGCGAAAATAGAGCAGGTCGGTTTGAACGTCCCATTCCATCAACGAGAACTCCTTGCCATTCTCCACATCCGCAGGCGAGACAAATCCGAGATCGAGAGTATAGACCGGATCGCTACGCAAATCGAGAACCGGACAGCGCGTCGCCCCCCGGTACCAGGAATCCGAAGGCGATTCGGCAAGCGCCACCCCCGCCAATCCCATCAAAATAGCCATACGTAAATTTTTCATGCCCGCCAGACTACCCTGACAGACGCGTCCGCGCAAGTTTCTTCTCGTTTCGTGCGTGTTTTGCGCGCTTGATCCTGCATCGCGCACGCGCTATGATGGCGTGGTTGATCGATTACGGTCCTGTTATAAACCTGCAATCCAAGGAGACGCGCATCTATGAAGACACTGCCCACCCCTTTCAAGACGGCCATGCTCGCGGCCATGCTTCTCGCCAGCGGTTGCTCCGCCTTCCGCCAGTCGGTCACCAGCGAGGATCCACGCAGCGCCTCGACGCTGACCGCGAAATTCGACCAGCGCGACCTGCTGGAGATGGCAGAGCAGCTCACCGCCGATGTCCTGGCACACCCCTTCCCGCCTACGAACAGCGCCAACCCCATCGTCGCCTCGCTGGGGATCAACAACAACACGAGCACACACCTCGACGTGGTCTCGCTGGAAGACACCCTGACCACGCAACTGCTCGATTCCGGGCGGATGCAGTTTGTCAACACGGCCCGGCGCGACGACCTGATCAAGGAGCAGGGCTACCAGCTTGCCAACGCGACCGAAGCGTCCCGCGTGCAGGTTGGAAAACAGCTTGGTGCCCGCTATATGCTCACCGGCTCGATCTCGGAAATCGGGGCGAAGACCGGAAAACAGGTAAGGGCTTCCAAGCAACAGGATGTCTACTACCAGCTCACGCTGGAGATCACTGATCTTGAAACCGGACTGATCGTCATGCGCAAGCAGCGCGACCGGCTGCGCCGCAAGAGCACACCCGTATTCGGATGGTGATGCAACTCCCCGCCACGCCTGGATCAGTCCACGTCCCGAGCGGTACCGAGACTCCTGCCCGTCGACAGGTCTCGCGTGCCGACATGACCGTGCGGCTGCTGGCGTCCGGGCTGCTGGCCTTGTCGCTAGCCGGTTGCGCCACGTCCGGCATCGACCAGGCGCGCAGCCAGTTCTACGCCGGGCACCTGACGGAAGCAGGCGCGTCGCTCGACGACATGGAGAAAACCGGAAAGGACCTTGTGCTGGCCCTGATGGAGCGCGGTATGATCCACCACGCGGGCGGCGATCATGCCTCCGCCATACGCGACTGGCTCGACGCGAACGCCCTCATCCAGGAATTGGACTATATCCGCCTCAGCGAGAAGACCACCAGCATGGTTATCAACGACCGCACCGAGACCTATACCGGACGCCCCTATGAGCGGGCGTTGCTGCACACCTTTACCGCGAAAAGCTATTTCGCGCTCGGGCTGTGGCGCGAGGCCGCCGTCGAGGCCAGGCTCATCGCCGACGGCTTCGAGAACCTCAACGGGTTTCCCGATGATGCCTATACGCGCTACATTGCAGGACTGGCCTTTGAACTGATCCGCGACAGCAACGGGTCCCGTATCGAGTACGCGCACGCCGACAGGCTGACCCCGCTGCTGCGTATCGATCCCGCTAGCGGCAACATCGCCCCGACAAGCGCCCCGCCCTCCAGCATAACCGCAGGCACGGGCAGCAGCGAGCTGATCTGCCTGATCACCATCGGGCGGACGCCCCCCTATCCGGCGGCACCCACCATGCACAACAACAACTGGGGGTTGAACCCCTATGCCGAGATCATCCATGACGGCAGAATCCTAGGACGCAGCTACACGCTGGAGACCACCGGCAACCTGGCCGCGAGCACCGAGCGCCGCCTCGCCGCGATCAAGTTGGCCAAGACCGTGACCCGTATCGTGGTCAAGGAGTCGATCGCCGATGCCGTGGCCGACAACAACCCCCTGCTTGGCGAGGTCCTGCGGTTGCTGCTCTTCGCGCTCGAGATGCCGGACACACGCCAGTGGGAGACCCTGCCGCAGTGGCTGCAGGTGGCGCGCGTCCCCTGCCCGCCGACACTCGGCACCGTTGAAGTCGTCTATAAGGACGCGTCTGGCCGCACCATTCGCCGCACTCCCGTCCCCGCTTCCGCCTTGGTGCGTTCCGGCGACAAAACGATTGTCATCCTGCGTGTCTGGTAACTACGCGAGATCAGCAGCAGCCTGCCGGGCGGCGGCAATGAACGCGCGCACCACCGCGTGCGACTTTCGTCCCGGTTCCGCCTCGACCCCGCTTGACACATCCACCCCGAGCGGACGTACCTGGCGGATCGCCGCAGCGACGTTCACCGCAGTCAGTCCCCCGGCCAGCATCAGCGGCACACGCGTGGCCAGGGCGGCGGCCTGCTCCCAGTCCGCCAGTGTCCCGCTGCCGCCGTACAGGCCGGGGGCTGCCGCGTCGGCGACATATCGCGCAGCAGGCCACGCACCAGGCTCCGGCTTGCATCCGACCCCGCTCACGGACAAAGACCGCCACACCGGCACTGGCATCGCGCGGAACGCATCCGGCGACTCGTCCCCATGGATCTGCACCGCCGCCAATCCGCAACGCAGCGCGGTTTCGCGCACAAATTCCGGCGACGAGTTCACAAAAACCCCCACCGCACGAACCCCCTGCCCCAAGCCGTGCACAATCTCTGCCAGCGAATCCACGGACACGGCACGGGGCGAGCGCTCGTACAACACGAACCCCAGATAATCCGCGCCGGCGGTCAATGCCACCTCGGCATCCACCAGTGAGGTCAACCCGCAGATCTTGATTTCGATATTCATGGACAAGCCCCCTGTAATCCGTCTCGTCCAGCGAGTTTACCCGCGCCTGCCTACAATAAACAAGTCCA
>CAZZBA010000294.1:0-5404 GCA_964652765.1 uncultured Victivallales bacterium
CGACAACGCCTTGCCGGGTGAGTTTGAACGCCTTGCCTTGTGTTGCGCCGCTGGTCGTCAAGTAGCCAGACGCAACCAGCCGGCGCAATGCTTCGGCGTCTGTCCGGGAACCGCCAAAGCCCAGTCCCTCGGCTTTATATGCCGCCCACCAGCCCGGCCAGGGTGCCGAGGGTTGCAACAGGGGAATGTAGAATAGTGCCGAAACTTGGCCGTAAATCGTGGAAAGCATATCGTTATCGTTCATTTTTGTCCTTTTGGTTTTCTGCGTCTAATCGGTGTCAGTGGTTTGTCGAGGGGTCGCTTACTGATCTAATGCCGCGCTACCCTCGTCGGGACCCGATAGCCCCACCCCTGCCCCTCTGTGTGCCCCTGGACGCCCCTTCCGCGCGTCGGTGCCGCCACCCTTGCGCGGATACGTCCGGACAACTTCAAGCGCAAGGTGCGCAACCACGCAAACCATGACGAACACTTGCGCCGCCTGCCATACTTCACCCATGATGCACCGCCTTGTTTTGTGTTGTGATCGCGACAACCGCCGCCGCTAATGCTGGAAGGTCGTCAAGTTGTACGGTGACCATCCATTGACATTTGTTCGGTCGGTGGCAGACAACCGGGACTTGCCCTTGCATGGCATCGTTCCTTGATTGTCTCAATGCCGCCGGAATGCTGAATGCCTCACGCCTCTTGACTTCGATATGGATGTCGCCAGCTACATGGATGTCTGGTGCAATGATTCCAGGCAGATACGGGCTTGATGCTTTCCGGCATTCCACCCCCAGCAGGTCTGTGAGGATCTCGGCAAGCTCCCTTTCACCGCTGGCACCTTTACGTTGTGATGCACGTCCGGTCATTGCATCACCTCGGTATCAGGATGGATTGATATTGATTGCGAAGGGAAAAACAAACATGCCGCGCCAGCGGCCCTTGTTGTTTGCTTTCTATCTTTCTGCTTTCTGTTCAGTAGCTTTCTATCAGGATGCTTTTTATTATAGTGGGGACTCTTTGGGGACTCCGTGGGGATGGTGTGGGGACTCTTTGGGGACTGATTGTTTTTTTTCATTTCTCCCACTTTTTGATGAGTGCAAGCTCGCTTTGAAACTGCCGATCAAGTGACCTGTTCGCGACGGTTCGCGCCTTTACTATGGCCTTGCGCGTGAGTGCCTCGGTAGCGGCCTTCCTTGTCATCCTGTGCGTGAAGTAGACGCACTTCCTAGATGCTTGAATCCTGCAAAAGCAACCCGCGTTTTCAAGGCTGTCCAAGGTGTAGCGGATTTGGTCAAGGGTGAGTGGCTTTGCATTCTCTGTCTTCATCACGGCTGGCGACTTGTAACCGGCCTGCCGCGCTTGAATCAGAGTGCGCCGGATTAGGACGGGGAAGTCCTTGTCACCGATGACTGAGTAGACCGCCGCCAGCGTAGAGAAGTCCCTCCAGGTCATACCGCCATTCATAGTCTTGAAAACCAAATCATGCCGCATCCGGCAAACTGCATCCCGGCCATGCCGCGCCGCCTGCTGCCTTGAATGTTCGGTGCATAGTTTGTGCAGTTCGAAGGCTCGCGGGATGCTACCCTTGCACACTCCCAGCCGTTTACCGCCGTGAACATATTCCAGGTGTTCACGCTTGTTCCTGCTGAGTCCGACTGGAAGGTCGCCATCCTCTATTTCATCCGCGAATTCACGAAGGTCGTCAACGGTCATGTCCGCTGACATTTTCCGGCCATGCTCGACAATCGCGTAATGAAGGATTGCACTCATGCGCTCGCGTCCGATCTCGGTTTCTGTTTTGCCGGTGACTGGCAAACCCAGCAGCGACAAGGGGAATTGCAGGTATTTATCATCTGCTGCCATATCGCCCCCGCCGTCTACCCTTGCGGGTTTTAGCTGTGGTTTCTGATTTGCTGGCGTATGGATGACCGCGCCGGCACGTCCGGCACTCAGCGCAGACACGACCAATATGTCCTGACGACAACACCAGGTGCATCGTCGGTGTCTCCCGCTGGCATCGTTCGCAGAACTCGAAGGTGGCAGCGGTCATCATGCCGCGCCCTCAATACGATTCTGGACGCTGGCCTCAATCCAGCCGTCAAGATCCTGTTTGCGGTAGCGGATATGCCGCCCCAATTTTAGGAATGGCAGACGGCGGAAACCTGAGCACTGCCAGTTTGCCAGTGTACCGGACGCTACGCCTAAGTAATCCGCCGCCTCGTTACGTGTCATCAATCCCGCTGTTGTCATTTTGATTGCCTCCATCGTTGTTAGTATTCCCGCCGACGAGAAGCAATGTAACGACCACTAATGCCGCCCCAGTACTGGACGGCATGAGATTATTGAAAACAAAAAGACCGCCGGTTTTAATGGCGGTCTCTTGCGTGAATCAGTTATGCAATGAATTATTTTTTCTTACCCATCGCCCTATCAATCCGGCTCTGACTGATAACAAGTCCATGACCGTGATCGTCGGTGAATCGCGCCTTTACCATATCAATAATGGCGGCATTAACCTCCTTGACCTGCATCTCGCCCGATTTAAGGGATTGACTCTTGCTCCGGTATTTCTTGCGGATGAACTCATCAAGTTCGTGCTTCTGTTCGGCCTGCTCCTCGGTGCGTATCTTTTGCGCTTCCCTCATCCGATTCTTTTGCGCCCGTGCTTCGTCTGCGTCTGTCCGTATGTCTTTCAGTTCATGCTCTGGCAACACAGACAACCCGCGCCGGTGGTTGCGCATCGTCACAATATACTCTTCGACTTCGGCGGGTGTCGTGCGGAAAAGAGTGCTAATCCGCTTTTCATCATCGGTCATTTCGGCAAACGTAGGAAGGCCCGCCGCTTTGAGCCTCTCTTTGTTTTCCTTGCAACGGCGATTAACGCTTTCCAACATCGCCCTTGTCTGCTCGCGTGAATGCTTCGCTTCCGGGCAATTGGAGTTCTTATCTAGTCGGTGCAATTCTTCAAACTCCGCCTCCGTCATGTCGCATAGATACTTCGATGAAAGAGCTAGGTACCGCTTCCGTTCAGGCGTCATCTTTCCTTGTCGCGAGAGCTGGTCTTGTGTCCGCTTGACGTTGGCCTCGATTTGCTCGTTACGCATTCGCCATGCCGCCGCCGTGGGACAGTCCGAATGTTCAAGCAGGGACATCATTTCATCCTGCTCTGCTTTCGGCATCGCCCGCTTTTCTCCAAGGGTCCGCAGTCTGGTTTCGTCGGTGTTGCTGTTTCTCATACCTCACCGCCTTTCGAGTTTTCCAGCATTGCCGCCGCCGCCCTGCCTACCGACTCACGAACGGGGTCTATATTCAATCGCGCATACACCTCGGTACTCTGCATGGACTTATGCCCTAATGACCGTCCTATGACCTGTAGCGACGCTCCCAGCGACGCCTGCCAGCTTCCCAGCGTACGGCGTAGGTCGTGGATCCTCACGTCCTGGAGACCGGCGGTCTCGCATATCGACTTCCACGCCCGTTTGACCTCGGCAACATGGGGAGTCTTGGATCCGCTCTGTTTTGCGGGGAATACCCATTCGTCGGATCGGCGGTTTTCCCATCGGCGGTTCAAGATACTGATGACCGGCTCGACTATGCTGATGACCATAGGCTCCTTGTTCTTGGATTCCGCGCCTGGTACCGTCCATGATGGTTTCAGCGGATCGCGGTTCATATCCGGCCAGCGCATAGCCATGACATTACTCTTACGGGCACCGGTGAACAGCAACACCATGAACAGGTCGGTAGTGTCCTGATCGTGGTACTCGTGGAGGGTTTTCAGCAGACGGCCTACCTCGCTGCCATCCAGATTCCGCGTCCGTCCGTAGGATGCTGCCGATCCGTGGAACTTGCGGACGTTAGCCGCCGGATTCGTGCCGGCGAATATTCCGGCTTTCATGGTCTCGGAGAATACAGTCTTGACCATGGCTAGGCACCGGTCCGCCTGATGCTCTCCATGCTCAGCCCCCAGCCGCTTATGCCACTTGGTTACCACGTCCGCCGTGATGGTCGTAACGGGCTTGCTTCTCCACGGCTTAAGGTAACGCTCCTCCATCTGCACGTCGTACGGCCATGTACGCTTGTGAGGCTTGGCATGGTTCTCCATGTACCAGTCGAACAGCTCCGACCACGCCTTGACCGCTCTGCGCTCTTTTTTAGCCCCTACCGGATCACGGCCGGCATCGAACTCGGCACCCAGACGGAGGGACTCCCTCCTGGCCATGTCCGGCGTCGTATCGGGATAGGTGCCGATGGTGTACTTGATGACACCCCTGGTCGCGGTCTTGCGCGTGTACCGCCATGTATACCGTCCCTGCGCGGAAATCACTAGACGGAGGTAGTGGTCATCTGTATCTTGGTATTCGATCCGGTCGGTATCCGGCAACGGTAGACCGTCAATCACCCGTTTCGTCAGCTTGATCTTTATACTCATGACCATCCCCTTTTACTGCCGCCGGTTGAATATTTTCAACCTATTTTCAACCTCGCGCCGTGATTCAGCGTGATTTAAGGTTGAAAACAATTAACATGAGGATAGATTAAACCCTTTGTTTGCTATGTCAACATGAAAAAGACCTACTCACAATTATCTAGGATTATAAGACATTCCAGTCACTCGTAATGAGCAGGTCGTCCGTTCGATTCGGATCGTTGGCTCCATGCTTCGCCAAGGCTTCGTATGGCAAGCCAGCCTCCGCGACGAGCTCGCGGGAAGAGACGGATGCTGCGCCTTAGCCAGTAAAACTTGTTGCCTTTATTAGTCAATCTGTTTTACTTGCTCACATGAGTCAAAAGCAAAAGCGTCCTACGATATATGATTTGGCAGAGCTTGCCGGTGTTTCTGCGGGAACCGTCAGCCGTGTGCTAAACAACAAAGACAGGGTCAATCCCAAGACAAGGGAGAAAATCCTGGGTTTGGCGCATGAAATTGGCTTGAAGCCACGTGCCACAGCTCGCAGAAGAGAAGTGGCCGTGATTACGGAACCCCATTTCACCGACCGTTTTAGAGGATACTCGAGCGTCCTGACCTCTCAGGTCGCTTTTTCATTATCAGAACAGAATGTCGGGATGTTGCTTCCCTCGGATCCAGTCAAGCAGCTACCGAACTATTTCATTGATGGCGTGGTGGCCATCACCTACGAGCCAGAGATAGCGGCTATGCTCAAGGAGCTTGAGAAGAAGGTCCCTGTTGTGTATCTCGATAACTTCGCGGCAACTCCAGACCAGTATGTCGTGCGCTCCGATCACTATCAAAGTGGCTATAAAGCGGCGAAGTATTTTTCCGAACGCGGGATGAAAAAACTTGCATTCATATCGGGCGACACGTTACCCGCAAAGGTTCGGCTCCAGGGTTACATCGATGCTCTCAGGCACGCGGGTCTGTCGGCTGATAGCAGACTGCAGGTTCTCATGTGCGAAG
>CAZZBA010000295.1:0-5401 GCA_964652765.1 uncultured Victivallales bacterium
GCACCGGCGGGGGGGAATCCGGGGATATCGACGCCAGCGCCACCTCCGGGGTGCATGCCTCGATGATCCATCCCAGCGGGGTTTCCTGACGGACAACGAGCCCGTCGTCATTGACCCAGCTTTGCAGCGAGATGCCCTGCCACGAGGTGACCAGGCGGGTGACGGGCACCGTCTGGCCGTCGAGCGTGATGGTCCCGCGCTCCTCCGCCTCGATCATGACGGCGGTGGACTGCAGGGTCAGGGGGTTGAGCGTCTTGAGGGTCAGGCGGGTGCCGGGGCGCAGGTTGCGCAGCGCCAGTTCCTGGCCGGGCGAATAGAGCAGGGTGTCGGGCGGGATCGCGAGTGTGCGCACGGATGAGGCCCCGCCGACGTTCAGGGTCACCTCGAACAGGCCGTCCGGAAGCTGGCGGCCCTTGGCCGAGACGGCGAGCGGGCCCGCGGAGACCGAGGTAGAGAAGGAGACCAGGCGGAAATCGCGGTCGAGGGCGATGTCGGTCTGCGCCAGTATGCGGCACTCCTCGCCAGCCAGGCGGATGCGCAGATGCAGGCGGTTGCTGATTTCCATCAGGTTCCCGGCCGTCTCGTCGTTCACGCCCAGCGTGGTATGGCTGTAGCCGGCGGGGGCGCCGGCGATCAGGATCCGCGACCAGGACTCGCGGGCGAGCAGGGTATCGGATATCAGCCCCTTGTATCCGGGAATCGTGCGCGTGAACCATTCCGGATAGGCCTCGTAGCGAAGCAGGGCTCCCATGGAGGCGATCCACAGGATCACGATGGCGGCACGGATGACGACCGGATTTCTCATGGCGGCACTATAACCTGTCGAGCTGGGTTGACAAAGGGGAAAATAAAAGACTAGTCTAGGGGTGTCAGGAGGGTCGCTATGCCAGATGAAAAGTTTTCACGGACGGTACGTATTGATCTGATGCCCGTCGGCGAGGGTATGTCGCCGCTGGTCAGCAACGACTTGCTGGCCCGGACGGGCTTGAGCACCCGCCGCCGCCAGGCGGCAGTGGCGGCGGCGAACACGCATTCCCGTTACGAGGAGCTGCTGGAGAGCGTCTATGACGCGGCGGTGATCACGGCGCCTTCCGGCAAGATCATCGAGGTCAACGGCCGCGCAGTCGAGTTTTTCGGCTATGAGCGCGAGCAGCTCTGCTCGCTGAGCATGATCCAGGTGATCGACGGTGCCGACGAGACGGTGATGCGCAACATCGCCGATACGCTGCTCAACGAGCGTTTCGCCTTGCTCCAGGCCTTCTGCCGCCGGCAGGATGGCACCTTCTTCCCGGCCGAGATCGCCGTCAACCGCCTCAGCATGGATAATGTGAGGCTCTGCTTCTTTATCCGCGACGTGAGTGTGCGCCACCAGACCGAGGAACTGCTGCGCAGGGAGCACACGGCGGTACAGACCTGCGCCAGCGGGATCGCGATCTGCGATCTGTCGGGCTCCATCAGCTATCTCAATCCCGCCCTGGAAACGATGCTGGGGCGCGAGGCCCCGGAGTTGGACGGGGTGGATATCCGCGAGGTGCTGGGTGGCGAGGAGGTCGCGGGAAGCCTGATCGAGAGCGCGCTGGGCAACGAGGAGACCTGGATGGTCGAGTGCGGGTTGACGAATGCGGACGGGGAATCCCTGTTCGCCCAGATCTCGGCGACGTGCAGTCGCGCGGCGGACGGCTCCCCCAACGGGGTTGTCTTTTCCGTTGCCGACATCACCCAGCACAAGAAGACGGAAGAGGAGTCGGAAGCCGCGCACGCTGAACTGGAAGCGCGGGTGAAAGCACGAACGATGGATATGCTGGACCAGAACGACCGCTTGCAGGCGCGCATTGCAGAGCTGGAGGCGGAGCTGGCAACGTTGAAAGGAAGAGAATGAGAATCTATGGATTCAAGGCCCTGCGGCCTTGCGCGAAACATGTGGAGGAAGTGGCCTGCGTGCCGTACGACACCGTCAACCGGGAGGAGGCCATCGCGCTGGCCAAGGGGCGACCGCGCAGCTTCCTGCACGTTGTCCGTCCGGAGATCGCGATGCCGCCGGAGATCGATGTGCACAGCGACGCGGTCTACGCCAAGGCCGTCGAGGCCCTGGCGGGCTATAAGGCGGACGGGACGCTGGCGCAGGACGCCGAAGCGGGCTTGTTCCTGTACCGGCAGCGGTTGGGTGAGCATGTCCAGCGCGGGGTCGTGGCCTGCTGCGATGCGGAGGATTACCGCCAGAACCGGATCGTGAAGCACGAGAAGACCCGGCGCGACAAGGAGGACGACCGCACACGCCACGTCCTGGCGCTGCGCGCGAACACGGGGCCGGTTTTCCTGACCTACCGCGACAACGCCGCAATCGATGCGCTGGTACGCCGCGTGGAGAGCCAGGCCCCGCTTTATGATATCGTCGCCGCCGATGGCGTGGCTCACACGGTATGGCGGATTACCGACAGCGCTGCCTTCACGGCGGCCTTTGACCCGGTGCCGGCGTTCTATATCGCCGACGGCCACCACCGCGCGGCGGCGGCGGTACGGGCGGCATCCGAACTGGCGGCGGCAAACCCGGCGCACCGGGGCAATGAGGAGTACAACCGTTTCCTGGCCGTACTCTTTCCCGCCACGCAGCTCAGGATACTGCCCTACAACCGCTGCGTCCACGATCTCAACGGACTCTCCGAAAGCGACTTCCTGGCGCTGGTCGGCAAGGTGTTCACCGTGCGTCAGGACGTCAAGCCGGTAGTGCCATCCAAGGGGGGCGAGGCGGGCATGTACCTGGGCGGCCGCTGGTACCGGCTGACCTGGGCCGTTCCCGGGGGGGGCGATCCTGTCGATCAACTGGACGTGAGCTTCCTGCAGCAGCGGCTGCTGGCCCCCGTCCTGGGGATCGATGATCCGCGCACATCCGAACGCATCACGTTCGTCGGCGGCATCCGGGGGACCGGGGCGCTCGAGCAGATGGTGAACTCAGGACAGGGGGCGGTCGCATTCGCGATGGCACCGGTCACGGTCGAGCAGATGATGCAGATTGCCGATGCCGGCCGCGAGATGCCGCCCAAGAGCACCTGGTTCGAGCCGAAACTGCGCTCCGGCCTGCTGATCCACCCCTTCGACGTGTGATGGCCGCATAGGGTTCGGACCGTGGTGTGGAGATGCAACGCCCGTGACTTTATAAAAGAGATTTTCCGCCTTGACCTGAAAACGGATCGTGCATATACCGTACTACGTTGAGTAAGTTAATCCAAGGTTTTGCCGTCCGCACCATCAATGGCCGTGCTGATCGCGAAGAGTTCGGGCCACCCGAGCCATAAGGGAACTCCATGAGAAGATATTATGCGTTTATGCTTGTTCTGTGCGCCACGGTTCAGCTTGTCCACGTAGCATCGGGTCAGACCGCGGGGGCCGGTTCGACTTCTCCGTTGGATTCCAAGACGGTGCTGCGAAAGCTGTCTGGCCAGCCGGACAACCGGGAACTCCTGGCACAACTGATGCAGGTGATCGGGGCGGAAAAAAACACACAGGAGCAGGCCCGACTGACCACGGTATATGCACTCGGGACGCTGCTGGCCGGGCAGTCAGAGCAATGGAAAAAGTCATCCGATTATCTTCTCAGGCAGCATCCCCAGAGCGATTGGGTAAAGCTGGTCTCTGCAGACTCGCTTTCAGGGCCTTGCTCGTGTTGCGGAGGGGTTGGCTACCTGTACGACACCTGTAGCCGCTGTAAAGGCGGCGGGAAGTGCGGCCCATGCGATGGAAAAGGTAGCCGGGAGATCGGCCTTTCAAAGACTAAGCAAACCTGTTCGGTATGCCGTGGCAGCGGGGATTGCGGAGCCTGCGAGGGAAGTGGTAAGACAAAGTCGTCCTGTTCCAAGTGCCGCGGCGCGGGGACTGCTTATTCAGCAGAGGAAGCAAGCGGTGTTTACCGGAAACTGCTGGGAGGCAGTACCGCCCCTGAGTTGATAGCTGACATGCAGAGCCGGATGGCGAAACGTAAAGCGCTTATCGAGAAGAACCAGGTGGAACGTGAAAAGGAAAAGGCGTATGGCCTGGCGATCAATTCACTCGACAAACAATCCCTCAGCGTGCAGCTACTTGTACTGAAAGTGTTCGACGACGCGATTCTTGCCAGAGGATACTGTAGCACCTACGCGATGCCACCGCAGTTCTGGGTTACCGGGATAGGGGCGAAAATGGTTGACGGCGACAGGTGGCAGGGTGACGTCTACAATGTAGGCCGGCTTACAATCACCGCGCCGGACGGGGTTCCATACACCTTCAGGGTGTTTTCCGCATCAAAGGAAGAGGCGGCCAAGGCGATCGTCGAGGCATCGATGCCTGAGCCTGCGGTTGCCTCTGCCGCCCCTTCCGACGAGGCCCGTGCCGCCAGTGGCGGGTCCACAGGCACGGGATGGTTCTGTAAGGGCGGTTACATCGTTACCTGCTACCACGTCGTGCAGGGACGCGAGCGGTTGTCGGTAGTCGTGCCCGGGGTCGGGCAGTTACAGGCGCAACTCGTCCAGTCTGACAGCGCGAACGACATTGCCCTGTTAAAGCCTTCAGGCTTGGCGAATATGCCCCTTGGTTTGCCGTTGGCTCAAAAAGCCCCGGCGATGGGTGATTCGGTGTTCACATTGGGTTTTCCCCATACGGATCTCATGGGCAAATCAATAAAATTGAGCGATGGCATTGTCAGTTCGCTGACCGGTTACGGTGATGATCCTCGCACACTTCAGATCAGTGTTCCAGTCCAGTCGGGCAACAGCGGAGGCCCCTTGATTAACGCACAGGGGGAAGTGGTGGGTATCGTTGCCTCCAAACTCGCTGCAGCAGAGGTTTTCCGGTGGACTGGGGACATGCCACAGAACGTCAACTACGCCATCAAGACCGGTTATCTGAACCTGCTTCTAGAGGCGGTGCCGGAAAATCGCGAGATGGGTGTACGCCAACCGGTCAAGGCATCACTGGGTGAGGTGGCAGGCGATGCTGCCGGTGCCGTTGTGCTCGTGATCGCGGAATAGCCGATGCGGGCTAGTGATGTCCCTTGGCAGCTCGGATCAAGCGACCAGCGAGCCACGGTAGCCACCTAGCCCAGAGGGCTACGCTTTCACCCCGACCAGCTTCTTGAGTCGTTCGACCAGGCTTACGGCCAACCCATACATGACCGGCACATAGACCAGCGTCAGCACGGTTGAGACCGATAATCCGAAAATCATCGCCACCGCCATCGGCGCCCACCACGCAGTGGTTCCGCCTCCCTGTGATATTTTAAACGGGAAGCTGTGGAAGTCGATGTTCCAGCCGATGGCCATGGGGATCAGTCCAAGAACGGTGGTTCCGGCCGTCAGCAGAACCGGGCGCAGGCGCAGACGCCCGGCAGTGACAATCGCCTCGAGCGGGCTCATTCCTTCTTTGCGCTGAA
>CAZZBA010000296.1:0-5397 GCA_964652765.1 uncultured Victivallales bacterium
TCAGGTTGAACAGCCGCAACGGAGAACGCGCACCGGGGATCCGGTAATCCGCCCACCGCCCCTGGTTCAGATACTGCATCGCCTGCTGCTGGGGCAGCTTCTGCAAATCCGCCAGCGAAGCCACCGCCTTGCCGCCTTCCGCATACATCCCCGCCTGTATCCAAAGCGCCTGCATCAACGGCTCCGGCCACCCCTGCATCGGCTGCCACGGCTTGAGATACCGCCACCCCTCGCCGAAAAGGCTCAGCATGTCTAGGTTGTTGTTATCCGCCTCGGTAACGATATCTTCAGGTAAGTTGAAATAGAACTGCCTCGCGGCATACCCAGCTCCGGAAAGTGATGTCGGTAATCCCATAAGCCCCCCCCTACAATATAACCCAAGTTTTGTGAGTTCTATTGCAGCATTGTTAGTAAAGGTATGAGACCGTGAGAAGTGTTTCAGAACCTCGTTGAAAGGCCCAATTTCTGGACGATCCCATAGATGTTCGTCAATGTAAATGCCACAGTTAGGATAGCGATCAATGAAATTCAATATTTGGTCTCGCGATCGGAAAGCATTAAACTCCTTTGGCGTTTGATTTGGCACCAAGGCCACAAACTGAACCTTTTCGGGAGCATGAACACGAAACTCATGAAGGGCAGTAAAATAGCGCTCCGTGATAATGGGTGTGCCGGCCGGTAGATTCTGGTCAGCCCACCTCGCGATCTCAAGATAAGGAACAGGCAATCCGTTTAGTTCAGGAATTAAAAACAAAGCTCGAGTCCAAAAACCACCAGCTGCCAAAAGAAGGATTGCCGTGATGATATGAGCTATCTGTCTAGATAAATACTTGTATTGCAAAAGTAACCCGTCTCCCAGAATTAGAAAGTAAATTGGTACAAGAGGAACAATTCGTTGCACACCAAAGGACCATACACTTTTCTGAACAGCTATAATATTCAGGCACAGTACAGACAAGAAAATAGCACTCATTGCAATATATTGCACTTTCTCTCGAGAACGACAACAAAATGCCCAGACTCCTGCTGCAACAATCAATCCGGAGAAGATCTGACGCATTGGCGTAATCCCCCAGGCGTACGACCGGAAAACAGGCCATATTAGAGACCACTGCGAGTCTTCTCTGGACATGGCGAAAACGGTCGTCCAATAGTCACGCACATGCCCTTCAGCCGTGAACTGACGAATTTGATGCAGCCCCCATGGGGCCAAAAGAAGAGGAATGCCGATAATCAGGTAAACAACCGCAATGATGGCAATCGGAGCGTACCCGAGGCGACGATAACGTGCATGCCAACCAAAGACAGCCATGTGGTACAGCGCAAAAAAGAACGCAAACGGCCAAGCGCTCGGCGACGTCCAGGTCAGCACCAGAAATGCCATCGTCTGAATAATATAAAAACGATGTGGCAAATTTTTGCCGTTTAGCAGCCGTCCTGAAAGCCCGATTGCCCACAGGGCAAGAAATGAACCAAATAGAACCGGCGTGTAGAAATAGGCCTCGCGAGACATTTGAACACACAAGGGATTAAAAGCTGCAAATGCGGCAAGCATAAGGCCAACACGTTTCCCACCAAACTCTCGTCCAGCCATGAAAGCAACAGGCACCGTCAAGGTTCCAATCAACGCAAAAGGTAAAATTAATGTAAAGAACGTGAGCGGCAAAGGGAATACATCAAAGAAAAGCTTAGTGGCGGCAGGTAGCGGCGATAACTGAGCAGTAAGCCCAACAAGATCCAGCCAGTCAAAGAAGATCTGCTTTGCCGAGACGCCACGATGCAGTATATCCCAAAACAGAAAGTTATCAATTTGCAGGGAAGCTTCTCCCAGCTTGTAAAATCGAAAAAACGCTGCTAATCCGGTCAACACAGCCAGTAGAACATTGTCCATCTTGAAATATTTACGTAACGGCATGGTCATCATAGAATCCATATTCTTAAAATTATGTTGTCGAATCTTAAAGATGCCTTTATATATGAACACATAACGACTGACAAGAGTTATCACAAACACAATAGGAATTATGAGGTCTATCCTTGAACAACCAAGAAATTCAGCTGATGGCTAAGCACGAAGACTCATACTGGTGGCACGTCGGACGAAAGCATATAATTTCGGATTTGATGAAGAACATGAAGATTGCACCTGGAAGCCATATCCTTAACGTCGGTTGCGGGACAGGTGGACTTATTCCAACGTTGGAGCGTTTTGGCAGTGTTGCCAATTATGATCCATCCTTAGAAGCTGTGCGGCTATGCAAGGAACGTGGCCATGCAGACACGTATCATTTTAACGGTGGCTACCTTCCATGCGAAGGCGATTCTTTTGATATTGCGGCCGCGCTTGATGTACTTGAGCATATTCAAGATGATCGGATCGCACTTGCAGAATGGTTCAGGGTGCTTAAACCCGGTGGTAGATTGCTAATATCGGTTCCCGCTTATCAATGGTTATGGAGCAGTCATGATGAAGCACTCGGCCACTGTCGGCGTTATACAGCAAGCCGATTGCATCGAGATCTTAATCGCGCTGGTTTCTCTGTGGGAAAACGAACTTATGCAATAACCTTCAGCTTCCCGTTAATTGTCGGATATCGCTTGATTGATAGCGTAACACGATCAGAAAAGACACCTGTAGCCAGTTACGTTGAACTACCATCACTAATGAACGGTTTGCTGACCCAACTTCTCAAACTTGAAGGCAAACTGCTACGGTTCATGAACTTCCCCCTTGGCACATCTGTTGTGATCATCGCAAAAAAACCTGATTGTCGTTAAGCTTGATGGAAATACATCCCGATGCATCCGTGCCGGTCGAGCACTTTCAAAGCCATTAATCCACCGCATGCATTCGGAGTTCCTCGGCACTGCGTTCCTGCTGTTCAAATGGGTGGCGTTCGGCGTCGGCAACCGACCAGGGCTTTTTCAGCCGCACCTGACGGATCAAGGGGCGTGAGTCCCAAAATGACCAAAGGTTGATGCCCATCGCCGGACTCTGCATGTTGACGTATGCATTCGGTTCAAATGCCCAGATCGTCATATTTGGCAAGGCCGCCTGCCCCGAAAACGATTCTGGCGGCATCCGTCCCGGCTGCGGCAAGACCGCAAGCACCTGCCAATCACCTGCCGAGGTAATATCCCCCTTCTGTGTCCGCAGGCAAATCGCAAAAAAACTGCCCTGTCGAGTCGGTTCCAGCATGACCTCCCAAGTATGCTCCACTTCGGGAAAAGGCATACGTAATACCCGCAAATCATTGCGGCCCTCGCCATCGGCAATAGGCTTGCCATCCTGCAGCAGTTGATACTTACCAAGGGCATGAATCCCCAGCAACGCATGCTCCGGCGATTCCGCCAGCCAGAGCATGTTCCGAGCCGCCTCTGCTGCTTGAGGGAACTTGCTCGCCGTCAGCGCCTCATATTCCTTGCGTACCTGGGCAAAGCCAGCCACCCGCTCCCGGTACCCGACCGCCCGCACCCGCAGGAGATCGGCCCAGGGCTGGTGCCGGTAACGAGTCGCGAAGAAATCCATTCGGGCGGCAGCATCGGCATACAATTCCTGACGCTCCAGCAACAGGAGCGGTGTCATCATGCCATGCAGTTCAAACCGGTCGACCGGTCGATCAAGCAGCGGATCGAGATCCGCCGCCAGGCGCTGATCCACCGCCTTGTCGGCGTACCAGTATGCCACGCCCGACATGTACCCGCGTGACTGATTCCCGTGGCCGAATTCAAACCCCATTTCAAAGGTCTTTTCAAACGCCACGGCATCCAGCAGATGAAACCGATACTGATCCGTCCGCATCGCCCCCTTCTCGATCAACCCGTGCAGCGGCAGGTCAAAAAGACTGGTGTAGTAATAAGCGCCACTGAAATAATCCTCCAGCCCGGTTCCCATCTGCGGGGGCTGGATTCCGGCATCCGGCAACACATACTCATCACCCTCGAGGATGTTCCACGAACCATCCTGCCCGATCGCCGTCACCAGGCAACCGACATAATGCCCACGGCCCTTGAAATTCTGCATTTCGAAAGGCTTACCGGATGTCGCGCTCGCGCTCCACTTCGCATGGAACCGCCGCGTCAACCCCTTGCGGGACTCGCGGTCACCTTGTGCCATAACCGAGATCGCCACCGGGATGCCGGCGTGGTTCACCAATTCCGCCCGCGCCCCCTTCTTGTAAGGCATCGGGAAGCGGCAGACGAACGTACCGGCATCCTTTTGGGCCAATGGCATCGCCGAAAACCCTCGCAGATAAAGCGGGTTACAGAAAAAATCGCCAAGAGGGACATCTACACTCGGGAAAGAGGCACCATCCCAGGAAAAACGCAGACGCAGACGGCGCAGCAGCTCCGCATTCATGATCTCCGCTGGCGGCGCATCGATACGAATGCAGAAATGCTCCAGCAAGCCTTCTCCCTGATCCTCCCAGAACACATGCGAATCCGATGGAGCAATCGTCACCGAAGGTGCCTCCGCAAGCAGTTCGTCCGCCAAACTCGCCAGATCGTCAGGTTGCAACCGCAAGGCGGCATTGACCGCATCTACCCGATTACTCTGCGCAACCGACAGTACCGCAGGAAAGCTGCTGACCGCCTCCGGCGGCAACTGTAGTTTTGTGTAGTTGATCTGGAAATAATTACGGATATCGGCACGCAGCGCGTCGGGCTTAATCTCAATCCGAATGCGCTTGCTATAGGGGATGGGTAACAAACTATAGCGCCCGCCACTGGAAACGCCTGCAAGTGGGGCAACAAAAGGGAACGCGTCGCCAAAAACACCAGTAAAAGGCAACTGGATACGTGGCGAAACGTCATCATCGATAAACACATGCCAGGTTTTGACATCCATTCCGGCAGTCCAGATACGCGAGATATAACCGGGGCCTTCTACATCCAGCAAGGTGATGCGCCCGCTGGGTTCGGCTTGTGTCCAGACCGCCCAGTCCTGATTACCCCCGCTGCGGTCATAAGAACTTTCCATAAACGAATAACCAAGCGGAGCTTCCGCAAACGAATTTACATTCGTCATCCGCGATAACAGAATCTCGAAATCCACGGCATCCAGCGCCCCACCCTGTTTCCGCGCACACCCTGCAGCAAGCAAGCCAGCCATCATGCCAAACACACATATTATTTTCATAACGCCCGACTATATACAGAACGACCATGCATGAAAACCAAAAATCATCCGACCCCTGGAGGAACGGATTCCACCCCGTCCGCAGTCTTTGGAGGGACGGATTCCACGCCGTCCGCAGCGTTGTAAGTCCCACACACAGGACGGGTGCCACCCCGTACAAGCGCCCAAGCCAACCGCACCGACCGCATCCTCGCGTTCATGTAGTAATGGGTCAGTTATAGGGGTGTGCTGTTTATAAGCTGCCTGTAACTTGGGTT
>CAZZBA010000297.1:0-5397 GCA_964652765.1 uncultured Victivallales bacterium
GGTCGTGCCGAACAACAGCACCAGAACCAGCAGGCAGACAGCACCGCCGTATATACCCCACTCGAACTTCTTGAGGTGGCGGTAGTCTGTCAGCGCAAACCCGGTATAGCAGGCCAGGCCGACGGCGATCCACCGCAACTGCCGCAGGTAGAGCGGACGCATCTCGGCCTCGTCGCCGACATAGCAGGCGCTGTAGACAAACAGCACACCCAGCAGCAAAAGAAATCCGACGGCTGCGTGTAGCAGCCAGTTCGACTTGCGCAATAGACTGAAGGTCGCGACTATGCCTTTATCCTGCATCGGCTTCCCCCTCGATCACGTCCAGGTCCATTTCCGCCGGTATGGAAGGCGGGGCCACCAGTGTGCCATCGTGCACCAGCAGCATCTGCATCAGCTCGCGCAGTCTCGGGGCCACCGTGATGCCGCCTGAAACCGCATCCTCGACCATCATGACGACGGCATAGCGGGGCGACTCGTACGGCGCGAACAGGATCATCCAGGCATGCTTGAGCCCGTTGCCGTACTGGGCCGTCCCCGTTTTGCCCGCCATTTCCACGCCGTCCAGCCGGACGCGCTTGCCAGTACCCTGTTCCGCATGCACAACGTCATGCATGCCACCTCGAACGATATCGAGCTGTTCAGGAGTCCAGGCCATGAGCTTGATAAAATCACCATCCTCGCGACCTCTGCGTTTAGCCAGCAACAGGCGTGGCCGGTAGATCGTGCCGCCGTTGGCCAGTGCACTGGTGAACATCGCCATCTGCAACGGCGTCACTAGCAGGGATCCCTGGCCGATTGAGACATTGGCCGTGTCACCGGGACGCCAGGCATCGCGTCGCGTCCGCCGCTTCCACTCGTCATCGGGCAACAGTCCGGCGGACTCGCCTTCCAGTTCAATACCGGTCGGCAGGCCGAAACCCGTCGATGCCGCCATATGGTAAAGCCGCTTGTATTCCATACGCAGGGCGATATCGATAAAGAAGGGATTGCAGGATTGCTCCAGAGCCTTGCGCATGGCAAGGTCGCCATGGCCGAGACGCGACCAGCAGCGGAACTGCTGATTGCCGAGCATGATGTACCCCGGACAGGTAAACACCGCCGAGGGTGAGGCTTTGCCGTTGACCAGCGCCGCCAGCGCCACCAACGGCTTGAAGATGCTGCCCGGCGGGTACTGCCCGGCAATCGCCCGGTTGATCAGGGGGCGCCCCGGATCAGCCAGCAGCGCCTGCCATGACGTTTGCGACGACAGCGCACTGACATCGAAGGCGGGGGCACTGGCCAGAGCCAGCACGTCGCCATTGCGCGGATCCATCACCACGATCGCTCCGGGCTTGTTGTTCAGGATACTCTCCGCCATCACCTGGATGTCCATATCCAGCGCCAGCGTGATGTCCGCACCGGGCACCGGTTCGCGGTCGCCCTTCTCGTCATACTTGAATCCAGAGGCATCCACCCGGATCAACCGTCCGCCCGCACGCCCCCGCAGACGTTCGTCCACCGTTCTCTCGATCCCGCCCTTGCCTTCCATTTCCGGCAGGTAGTAGTGGTAAGGATCATCTTCATTATCCGCGGTATCCGCCCGCCCGACATAGCCGATGACATGCGAGGCACCCAGGCCGAACGGGTAGATCCGCTCGGGCTCCACGTAGACATCAACGCCGGCAAAGTCACGATCACTCTCGGCCCACCGCGCCAATGCGCGTTCATCGATATCACGCCAGGCCAGGAAAGGCAGCGGCAGGCGCCGCTGGACATGGATGCGTATATCCTCCCGCGTTACCTGCCGGGGGATGCCCAGCACAAGCGACAGGTCATCGACGACCTCGTCCACCTTGTCCACGGTCCTTGCCCAGCGCCCCCTCTGCCGAAGTTCCTCGGTATAGATTGCCAGGCAGTACTGCGGGCGGTTGTCCGCCAAACATTTGCCGTTACGGTCAAAAATACGCCCCCGGATGCCCGGCAAACGCACACGGCGCATGCTCTGGCGGTCGAGACTGCTGCTGAATTCCGAGGCGCGCAGGACCTGGATCTGCCAGAGGTTGATGATCAGGAAACCGAATGCCGCCAGCATCCCCACCAGAAGGAGGCGCATCCGGAAGCGGACACTCTCAACTCGTTCACGCGTTGACACGGCCCTGGTCCTCCTTGTCTTCCAGATTCAGGCCCCGATGGAGCCCCGACATCACCAGGAACACAACCGGGCCGGTCACTCCTCCCGTAAGGAACGCGCCCAGGATCCGTGCCAGCAACAGCACCGGCGGACAGCCCTGCAGGCCGTCATTTGCCAGCACCCCGTAAAGCAAAGTGGAGTAAAGCAGCCCGGAAATGCCGCCAAAGAAGGCTGCCGTTACCGACGCCTCCGGCAATACCAGGCGACGATAGTGCCCGGCGACCATCGCCATCATGCAGAACACAAAAACGGAATACCCCGCTGGAACCATGCTCAACATATCCAGCAGCAGACCTGCCACCAGTCCGGCGATCAGACCGGCCGTGTGGCGATGGTTGAGCGCATAATAGAGCACCACACAGGACAGGACCGGCCACCTAGCCCCGCCGAGCAGGGCGATCCCGGGTAACTGCGCCTGCAGGAGCATCGCCGATAACAAGACCAGGGTCATGAGCATCCAGAACATCATTCCCCCTGCTCCATGACTACAAAGACATACGGGAAAGAATCCATCCGGGCGGCGGGTATCACATCCGCCTGACGGTAAAGGCCCGAGGAATGCATGCGGACCTTCCCCACTCTTCCGACTGGCAGTCCTTCCGGGAACACACCGCCCAGTCCCGAGGTCAGCACGACATCCCCCTCCTGTATGTCATGCTCGGTCGATATGTAGTTCATTTCGGCCGGGCGGGCGGATGTCAACATTTCCATGGCAGGTCGACCTCCCAGGCGAATTCCCGCCCCCCGCATGATGCCAAAGGCTCCGTTTCGGACCGTAACGCAGGCAACCTTACAGTTCGGGTCGGTAATGAGCAACACGTCGCAGGTCCGCTCCGAAACCTCGATGGTCCGCCCGATGAGACCGTCCGCCGTCATCACCGCCATCCCTGAATCGACCCCCGATGACAAGCCCTTGTTCAGCCTCAATGTCTGCCACCACCCGGTCATGTCCCCGCGCGCCATGACTTCACAAAGCAGGAGTTTATGGGGAGAAAGGATGGAGAAGCCAAGCTGGCGGCGCAGGACCTCGTTCTCGGTCTTGAATTGCTCCAGCTGGCGCAGACGGTGATGCAATTCGGCAACCTTGATTTCAAGCGCCTGCTTCTCCTCGCTGATGCGCCCCGTGCGGCCGATACCGGAAAACAGCCGACGCACCCGCGTCACCACCAGCGAAAGGGTGTTCTGGAAAGGCTCCATCCCGTCGCGGACTTCAGCCGCCGTACGCAAGACCGCCGGGGGTGGCAGGTTCAGCAGAACCACGACCACCAGCATGATCACCCAGAATAATAATCGTTTTTCTCTCACAACCCCGAATCCCTACGCAACCGGACGGTCACCGCGTCACACGCGACGCAAACCCGTCCACGATGCGGACCAGACAGGGGAAGAAAAACAGTCGAAGCCACACAAGCCGTCATCCGACAGTACGGCGAAGGAAATTCAGCTCGTTCAGCACCACGCCGGTGCCTTCGGCAACCGCGCTGAGCGGGTCGTCGGCAACATGCACAGGCAAACCGGTCTGTTCGGCAATCAGCTTGTCGATCCCGCGCAGCAATGCCCCGCCACCGGCGAGCACCATGCCACGGTCAACGAGATCGGCAGACAATTCCGGAGGACAGCGTTCAAGCGTCACACGCACGGCATCGATAATGGAAGACACCGGTTCCTGCAATGCCTCGCGGATCTCTTCAGACGTGATCGTCAGCGTTTTTGGAAGCCCCGCTACCAGATCCCGCCCCTTCACCTCAGTGCTCGTTTCCTCGCCAGTCGGATAAGCTGACCCCATGGTTATCTTGATCTCTTCGGCTGTTCGTTCCCCTATCATCAAATTGTAAACCCGCTTCATGTACTGGACGATACACTCATCCATCTCGTCGCCACCGACCCTCACGGTACGACTATAGACAATTCCCGCCAGTGAAATCAGCGCCACTTCAGTCGTGCCACCGCCGATATCCACCACCATGTTGCCAGCCGGTTCCTGCACCGGCAGCCCCACGCCGATAGCCGCCGCCATCGGTTCCTCGATCAGGAAGACTTCCCGCGCTCCCGCATGGGTCGCCGAATCCTTCACTGCACGCTTCTCCACCTCCGTGATATCACTCGGGACGGCGATGATGATCCGCGGACGGACCATCTTGCGGCGAACGTGGATCTTCTTGATGAAATACCGTAGCATCGCCTCGGTAATCTCGAAATCCGCGATCACACCGGCCTTCATCGGACGAATGGCGATGATATTGCCGGGCGTACGGCCAAGCATGCGCTTCGCCTCGTCGCCGACCGCTAGCACCTTCCGCGTCCCTTCCTGGATCGCCACGACAGAAGGCTCGCGCAGCACGATCCCGCGATCCTTCACATAGACCAGCGTGTTCGCCGTGCCAAGGTCAATACCGATATCGTTCGAGAATAAACTAGCAAATCTGCTCCACATAGCGGAGACACTCCCATCCATGATGATTTACATGCCGGAAAAACTTTCCGACACTGTGGGGATTCCAACGGCCAACGTCAAGCGCATAATCAGCATTTTTTCACTTTGAGTCGCATTTCCTTGCGATTCCGCCTGAAGCCGGTACTACAAACACCCATACATCCTCTTTCGTGGCGTTTGTAGTCCCGCATTCAGGCGGCAGAACGGCAAGAAGCGCACCGCTCGCTATCGGCCTGCGCCCGGTTAAACCCCCAGGCGCTGGCGGCGCATCTGCTCGGCAGGGGTCTGCACGGTGCTGGAGACGTGCCCCGGCAACGGCAGGATCTGCTCGTGAATCGCGTCCAGGATCCATGACGGCTGCGGGAAGAACGCCTCTTCCAGCTCATACGCCGGCGTGATCCAGTTGCGCGATCCGACCACCACCGGCGGCGCGTCAAGCGAGTCGAACGTCATCGCCGTCAGGTTGGCGGCGATCGTCTGCATGACCGATCCGCGCTCGCACGCATCGGAAGAAAGCAGCACACGTCCTGTCTTTTTGACCGATTCGACCAGCGGGCCGTAATCGAGCGGGTTGATTCTGCGGCAGTCCCATACATCGGCACTCAGGCCGTATTTCTCCTGCAGCGTGTCCGCCGCCTCCAATGCCCGGTACAACGTGGCGCCGATCGTGATTATCGTGATGTCCTTGCCGTCGCGGCGCTTGGCCGGCGGTCCCAGCGGGACCTCGTAGTAACCGGCGGGCACCTCGGGCTCGAACATCTCGCCGATGTCGTAAAGCCGCTGGCTTTCAAAG
>CAZZBA010000298.1:0-5395 GCA_964652765.1 uncultured Victivallales bacterium
CCGGTGATGCGTGGCACGGTGAGCGACGCGGGGCGGGTCGAGGACCGTGACGGCGGGACCGTGCTCCAGGTCAAGGCCTGGACGCTGCCGGACCCGACGAGGACCGATACAGCCACCCGTGCCCAGACCGCCGTATTGAAGGCTTTTGTCGAGCGATTCCCGGAACTCTTTGAGAAACGTTATCGCGAGCGCTACCAAGCGGACCCGGAACGATATGGAGATCACGACTGGAAAAATGTCGCGGTCGAGATGCTCCCATTTTCCGGCATCACGATCGAGGGGATGGGGATGGACTCGGGGCCGTTGATGGCCATTGCCGGCGGAGTGTCGCCCGATGTCCTCTATGTCAACTTCCGTCAGTCGGACACCTACATCCAGGAAGGCTTCCTATATCCGCTGGACAAGCCCGAGGACCGTTATGTCAGCGCGCTGAGCGAGGCCGAGTTGGCGTTCTGGGTGCATCCCAAGGTCGATCCCGTGATCCGACGCCGCGGGCCGTCGGGACGGGAGCAGGTCTGGGCTATGCCATTCGGCGGGGTGCTGGGGAAGGTGATTCTGTATCGCAAGGACCTGCTCGATGCGTACGGGGTGCCGTACCCGGAAAACGACTGGACGTGGGATGACCTGTATGACATGTGTCGCAAGGTCACCGATCCCGCATCCGGCACTTACGGGATCCAGTTCGGGAGGGGACGGGCCGAAAGCTTCCACTGGGTGACCTATCTATGGTCCGCCGGAGGGGATGTGATGCTCCAGGATGCGCGAACGGGGGAGTGGTCCGCCGTGTTTGATTCTCCCGAGGCGGCGCAGGCTCTCGATTTCTATACACGACTGTGCTCGGAGCCGTGGGTGGATGCAAACGGCAGGACGCGCTATGGCTATGCCGCCAAGGACGCCTCGCAGATCGGGCAGAAATGGGCACTGGGGCAGATTGCATTCCAGGCGGCGTACATCGACGAGCAGGTGTTCGCCACCATCAATCCTGATACGACCGGGATGGTGCCGGTGCCGCTGGGGCCATCCGGGCTGCGCGGCGCTGAACTCAACTCGCGGATGCAGGGGCTTTTCGCGGGCATCGAGAGCCCCGTTGTCCGCGATGCAGCATGGGAATACCTGCGCTTCATGAGCTCGCGCGAGGCGTTTGAAATCCACACCCGCGTCATGGTGGAGGGGGGGCTCGGCCGCTTCGTGAACCCGCGGTACCTGCGGATGTTCGGCTACGAGGACATCGTGCGCCTTGCACCGCAAGGATGGGAGGAGTGCTTCAGCATCGCCATCGAAACGGGCAAGCCGGAACCCTATGGCCGGAACTGCCAGTTGATCTACGACATGATGACCGTGCCGCTGGTCAAGGCGGAGAACCTGGCGTTGGAGGGCAAGCTGCCGGTGGATGAGGCGCAACGCCTGGCTTTGATGCAGGGTCTCCTGCACGAGGCCGTGAAGGAGACCGAGGAAAAAATGATCGGACGCGTTCCGGCGGAGGAACGGCGCCTGCGGCGATTGGCCGCGGGTGTCGTCCTGCTGGCGATCGCGGGGGCGTTTGTCGTGGTTTTCCGCAACGTGATGAATGCATTCCGGCCGCCGGTGACGCGGCTGTCGGGAGCGCAGGTCACATGGGGGTTCCGGCGCTATCGCTGGGCATACCTGCTGCTCCTGCCGGCGGTACTGTCGATCTTCGTCTGGCAGTATGTCCCGCTGGGGCTCGGCTCGAAGATGGCTTTCCAGGACTACCGGATCATGGGCGCCCATGCCTGGGTGGGTTTAGACAACTTCGGCGATGTGCTCTGGGAGGCGGCGTGGTGGGCGGCGGTCTGGAACTCACTGCGCTACAGCATCCTGGTTGTCGGCCTCACGTTCCTGCCCCCCGTGATCCTGGCTGTCCTGCTGGATGAGATCCCGGCGGGCAAGGTGCTGTTCCGCACGCTTTTCTACCTGCCCGCCGTCATCTCGGGGCTGGTCGTGATCTACCTGTGGAAATCCTTCTACGAGAAGACGGAGTTCGGTGTCCTCAACGCGCTGGTCATGGGCATACCGGCGATCGGGTATATCCTGCTCGGCGCGTTGTTCTTCCTGATCCTCTTCGCGTTCGCCAGGCGCTTGTTTATTCATCAGGCCTATCTGGCGTCGCTCCTCTGCCTGGTGGCGGGCATCGTGATGTTCACGTTCCTCTTCCGCTTTGCCTGGCCGATCCTGGCACAGGAAGGGGTCACCTGGTACGAGGCGTTGCTGATGAGGACGCGTCAGCCGTACCGGTGGCTCGAGGATCCGGAAACGGCCATGCTGAGTTGCGTCATCCCGATGGTCTGGGCCGGGATGGGGCCTGGATGCCTTATCTATCTAGCTGCATTGAAGGGGATTTCTCCTGACTTCTACGAGGCGGCGGATATCGACGGGGCGACGTTTGTCGACAAGATCCTCTTCATCGTGATCCCGGTGCTCAAGCCGCTTCTGGTTATCCAGTTTGTCGGCGTGTTCATCAGTTCCTGGAACAGCGCCGCCTACATCCTGGCAATGACGGGCGGCGCCAGCGGCACGACGGTGGCCGGTCTGCACATATTCTACAAGGCGTACATGTACCTCAAGTTCGGACCGGCCACGGCCATGGCCTGGCTGCTGGGGTTCATGCTGATCGGGTTCACGGTGCACCAGCTCCGGATCCTCTCGAAACTCGAATTCAAGACGACAGGCAAGTAGATGGCAATCATATCCGCAATCGGAAGGAAATGCTTCAAGGTCAGGATGCTGTATATCGGCATGTACGCCTTCCTCTTGCTAGGCTCGGCGAGCATGGTCTATCCGTTCCTGCTCATGATCTCCGGCAGTATGAAGGGCGGTGTCGATACGAAGTATTTCGACGTGGTGCCACGATTCCTGCACGACGACGCCTGGCTCTACCGCAAGCATATCGAGAGTCTCTTCAACGAGCGGATGACGGACCGGAACTCGGCCTACGGTGACGATGCCACGGCGTTCGACACGATTACGCCGCCGCCGGGGGGCGGGGATGGGCTTTTGGACGACTGGAGTCAGTTCCTTGCCGAGGTGGAATTGCCGTCCTGGATCTTTACCGTCGGGCATCTGGAGGCAACCGTCTCCCGCACCATCCCGTGGCATCTGCGCGGCTTCAAACGTTACCTTCGCGAACGGTACGGCAAGTCCATTGGTGAAGTCAATGCCGCCCTCGGTACGGAGTTTGTCAGTTGGAACACCGTCACCGTCCAGGCGCGGTTGCCGCTGTCTCGGCGGGACAAGCCGCTGGATACCCCCTTGGGTGAAGCCCTTTATGCATACCAGGCAGGCGTGCCGCTCGGGATGCGGGTCTATCCGTCGGTCGAGGGATACTACCGCAAGCAGTTCCTGAAACCGCAATATTCCTCCCGGATCGAGGCGTACAACCACGCGCACGGCACGAACTATGAGGACTACGACCGTGTTCCCTTGCCGCGGACCTTCCCGTCGGATGGCACGGTCCTGGAACAGCAGGACTGGGAGTCGTTTGTGCGGAACACGCTGGGCCTGGCCTGGCTGCGGGCCGATGCGGAGGCCGCCCCGGCCTACCATGCGTTCCTGGAGGCCAAGCACGGTGCCCTGCAGACGCTCAACAAGCGCTACGGGACGGCCTACGCCTCCTTCGGCGAGATCCCTGTCGATGGCGAGCCGCCCTTCTTCGGCATGTCGGCCAGCGACTGGGAGGCCTTTCTTGCCGGATGGCGCGATCCCGGAAGCGGCGCGATGCACAAGCTGCCGGTCGAGCATATCCGTATCCGCAGTCTCGAGACCCTGTTCCGTGACTGGCTGGCCGCGCGCGGGGTGCCGGTCGCGGGGGACGTATCGCTGCCACAGGAACACCTGCATGAAGCCTGGTTCATGGAGAACCGGGGTGCACTGAAGCGGGAGTTTGCGACACGCAACTACAAGGCGGTTGCCGACTACCTGCTGCTGCATGGGCGGGGGATCTTCAATACGGTTGTCTATTGTGCGCTGGCCATCCTGTTCGCGCTGACGATCAACCCGCTGGCTGCCTATGCCATGAGCCGCTACCGCATGCCATCCAGCTACAAGATACTGCTCTTCCTGATGTGTACGATGGCCTTTCCGCCGATGGTCACGCAGATCCCCAATTTCCTGATGTTGCGCAAGCTGGGGCTCCTGAACACGTTCGCGGCGCTGGTGCTGCCCGGCATGGCCAATGGCTATTCGATCTTCCTGCTGAAGGGTTTCTTCGATTCGCAGCCGCGCGAGCTGTACGAGAGCGCGCAGATTGATGGCGCGAGCGAGTGGACGATCTTCTGGCAGATTACCATGTCGCTTTCCAAGCCGATCCTCGCCGTCATCGCGCTGCAGGCATTCACGCATGCCTACTCCAATTTCATGTTCGCATTCGTCGTGTGCCAGGATGAACGGATGTGGACCTTGATGGTCTGGCTCTACCAGCTCCAGCAGCGCAGCGGGCAGGCGGTCATGTATGCATCCCTGATCATTGCCGCCATACCGACGTTTCTCATTTTCCTCTTCTGCCAGAACGTCATCATGCGCGGTATTGTCGTCCCGTCCGAGAAGTAGTGACAAATGTTTGCATCGGAGGCGGTGTTCTGGCATAGTCTGCTGATTATGACTTTCAAGATACTCCCATCTTTGCTGGCGGCTGATCCCGGTTATCTGGCGGCCGGCGCGGAAAAGGCCGAGCAGGCTGGTGCGGATGAACTGCACCTGGATATCATGGATGGCCATTTCGTGCCCAATATCAGTATGGGGCCGGCGGTGGTCGGCATGGCCCGCCGCCATGTGCGGATTCCGCTCAACGTCCACCTAATGCTCTCGCGCCCCGACCTGTATCTCAAGGCGTTCATCGAGGCCGGCGCGGATGCGGTGTTGATCCATATCGAGGCGGAATGCGATGTGGTCGCCTCGCTCCATCGCATCCGGGAACTAGGGGCCCGGCCCGGCATCACGCTCAACCCCGCCACCGATCCGGCCATGCTTTTCCCCGTGCTGGGGGAAGTTGAGGAGGTGCTGGTGATGACGGTCCGCCCCGGATACGGCGGGCAGCGGTTCATGGAGCAGACGCTGCCGTCCATCCGGGCGGTGCGCGACGAGGCGGATCGCCTTGGTCGCACGGATCTCACGATCATGGTCGATGGAGGCATCAACCACGAGACCGCGCGCCAGTGCGCGCAGCAGGGGGCGAATGCCTTCGTGGCGGGAACTTTCCTTTATTCGAGCAACGATATGGCGGAGGAAATCCGCAAACTCAGGTCAAACGTAGCCGGGGCATTCCAAAGCCGCGGCGCTTCACGGTAATTTACATATGGCAGACATTGCACACACACGGAACTTCTGTATCATCGCGCATATCGACCACGGCAAGTCCACCCTGGCCGACCGGATGCTGGAA
>CAZZBA010000299.1:0-839 GCA_964652765.1 uncultured Victivallales bacterium
GCATCTGTCCCGGACGCGGCTGGTCCAGCGTGGAAAGGCCCAGCACCGGCACCGGTTTGAATCGGTAATCCTCGCAGAAATAATTGAATGCCGCATGAGCGGTCGTCAGTCGCCGCCTTGCGGATGGGATGCGCCCGATTTCCTTCTTTGCCCATTCTTCCAGGGTCGACAGCTGCATGTCATATACCTTGGCCCGCTCACGAAAGGATGCCGCTTCGGCTGGCAACGCCTTGACAAAGGCATCCGCCATCAGTCGCGTCGCCCGGCGCATGTTGCGGATGCTTTGCCACCAGTGCGGATCGGCCACCCCGTGCGAATGCGCCGGACAGCAGGCAAACAATTCCATCCCCGCCTCGATCCGCAGCGAGGGAATCATCCGTCCGATCTCGAATATCGACTGGCCTGGCTGGAGTGTCTCGCGCAGGTCGTCGAGATACGTCTCCAGGCCCTTGCCCATCGCCAGGATCAGGGACGCACCCACGGCCGACTTCAGATCCGATGGCGATGGCGCATAGACGTGCGGATCCTGCCCCGGCTTCATCAGCTCGACAATATCCACCGCGTCCCCGCCCACCTGGCGCGCCAGATCGGTCGCGATCGGGTTGAGCGAAACCACCCGCAAGACCTCCGCCGCCGGCACCGTCCCCGCCGACAGCAGCAGCAGAAACACCGGTACTATTTGCTTGATCATGGTCGCACTCCTCACACACACACTGGCTTACAACGCTGCGGACGGGGTGGCACCCGTCCCTCCAGAAAAATTCAACCCGTCAACCGTTATCGTCGCCCGTTATCGTCCACCGATCTCAAACCTGTCGGTTGACGACTACGGCGACGAT
>CAZZBA010000299.1:849-5382 GCA_964652765.1 uncultured Victivallales bacterium
CAACGCCCAACAACCAACATCCAACGCCCAACATCCAAGTAGTTTCTGTTTTCTGCTTTCCCAATTTCGACTTTACCCCCTACCGCACTTCCCCACCACCCCAGGACAGGCCCAGTTGCGCCCAGACTGTGTGCTCCTCTTCGGCACCGAGGTCATCATAGTTGTATTGCAGGCGCATGGCAACTACCGGTGTACCCAATGGCCGCCAGGTTAATGCCGGACTCACCCGGCAGCGCGCATCGCGTTCACCCTCGCGTTCGACAGCACCGACCCGCAATCCGGTATCCCAGCGATCATTCCAGGTCCAGACGGTCTGGGTATAGAAACCCGTTGTGGCCTCGCGCTCCAGCTCAACATCATGTTCTTCGGCCCCATGCGCGTGATCATCATGCACGTCTTCGTCGTGCTCGTCAGGTGCCAGCTTCTCGATCTTCGTCATCACCTCGGTGGTCCAGCGCAGGGCACGGCCACCGGACTCCAGCCCGTTCTCGCGCCACTGGTAGGCCAGGTCGAGCCCCAGCACCGAGCGCGAAAGGTCCTGCCCATTATCGCCAACCGCTCCGGATGTGCCGAGCGTCCACTGGTTGAAATCGTTGGCATGGTAGATCGCGAACAGGCGCCCGTTGCCAACATCGCCGTCCCAGCCGCCTTCCTCATGGTCCGCGTGGTCATCGTGCGCATCATCCTCGTCGGCGTGTTCATCGGCATGATCACCGTGCTTATGCGCCTTGACACTCCCGTAGCCGGCAATCGCGCCAAAGGTCAGCGTGCGGTCACGCCAGATCCAGGTCAGGTCGCCGCCGTCCAGGATCAGGCCATCATCACCCAGCAGCAGTCCCGAGACCAGCGGTAGATCGACTGAATCCCAGCCATGCAGGTGAGTCGCGTTGATTGCCCCGAAGCGGGCCAGAATCCGACCACCACGTACCTCGAAACCGCCGGGCAGATCCACCAGCTTCAGGAAAGCTTCCTCCCATTCGCCGTCCCATTCCTCCGACGCCCCGTAATGCAGGGCATAGGTCGCAAAACCCTCCAGATAGGCTCCGGTCCGCAACGAGGCCCCCAGTTCGAGCCCCTGCACCGAGCCATCCTCTCGCGTCGGGTCGTGGTGCCCGACCGCCAGGTCCTCCACATGATCCGCCGAGGAGCTGCCGACCGCCCCGTTGAAATGCACACTCGGCGCGAGCCATGCCTGCGGCGGTGCCACAGCCAGCACCGTACCCGCCGACAGAACCGTCAACCCTGCCACCAACGCTTTAACCTGCATATGAAACCTCCCCTTATATATTTGATAATGAAAATACATTATCATTATAAGCGAATCAAGCGAAATCAGCGGCTTTGATTTAGGAATGCTTCCCATCTAAAAGTAGGTCGAGGCACCTTGCCCGACCCCCGAGCATAAGCCGCCCGGCAGCCAAAGGACGTCTGCTTCCGCCTTCGCCAAGGCTACGACGGGACAAGCGGATGGACGGGCAATGGTGCCCGTCCTACTTTCGTTTCACCCTCCCACATAAGGTACCAACTCGTTTTCACAAGGCACCGCACTGGCCTTGCCATTCACTCCGCTATACCGTATCCTGTCCGCATGGAAGATTGGAATCCCGCCTACGCCTATGCCCTGCTTTTCACGGTAAGCCTGCTGGCCTCGACCCTGCTGCCGCTGGGGTCGGAATGGCTGGTGGTCGCCTTGCTGCTGAAAAACTTCTCGCCGCTGGCTGTCGTCGCTGTCGCGACCGCAGGCAACACACTGGGGGCTTGCACGACGTATGCGGTCGGGTGGTATGGTGGGCACGCCCTGGTCACGCGCCTGCTGTCCATAAAGCAAGCGGACCTGGACCGCAGCCAGCGGTTCTATACGCGGTACGGCTACTGGACACTGCTGTTCTCCTGGCTTCCCGTCGTCGGCGATCCGCTTTGTGCCTTCAGCGGTTTTTTCAAGATTCGGTTATCGCTGTTCACCGGCCTGGTCCTGACCGGCAAGCTAGCCCGCTACATCGCCGTCGCCTGGCTGACACTCAGCGTGACCTGACCGACACGGCAGATAAGACGGCTGATTCCAGCCAGTAGTGACAATTTACTTATTGCATAATTCCTCTTTATCCGGGAATATGCAGCACAACGATTGAATCCACCGTTTGAGGATCAACAACCAGGAGTATGAGATGCCGACAACATTGCCTTTTTTTTCGCGCAGCGAACTGCCGGAGTTCGAGTGGGACAGCCGGGCACAGGCATGGAATAAACCGCCGATCGACCGCCAGGCGCTCAAGCAACTGGCGCAGCGCAGCACGTTGAACGGGCTGTTGCGCACCGGCCTGTTCATCGGGTTCCTAGCCACCAGCGCCGCGTTGACCATGGCGGCGGCCCGGATCAACCCCTGGCTGGCCATTCCGCCCGCCTACCTCTATTTCTTCTTCTACGGGTTCTGGGTCGCCATCGGCCACGAACTGCAGCACAAGACCGTGTTTGCAGCCAACGCCGACAGGTTCAGCGCGGTCCTCTTCTTCCTTGTGCAAGTGTTCATGTGGAACAGTCCGCGCTATGCGCGCATCTCGCACCGGCTGCATCACCGCTACACGATGGTGCGCGGCATCGACCCCGAGACCGACTGGCCCGAGGTGATCACAACCCGGTGGTTGAGGCGTTATCTGCGCAAGATGATCGGGCAGGTCCTGGTGGTCGGAGCCATCCTGCCGCTCTTCCGGGATATCCGGACCCAGATCGCGCGCATTGCCGGGCACCAGGACCGGATGATGCGCGAGCACTGTTCGGCGGACGATCTGCGCGTGATCCGCTGGGAATCGGCCGGCATCCTGGCCTGCCACACGGCCGTGGTGGCTGCCGCCATCTGGTTCCAGCGCTGGGAACCGCTGGTCTTCATCACCCTCGCCTGGCAAATCGGATCCCCGTTCGAGGGGCTTTGGCACTCGACCGAGCACATTGGGCGCATGTACAACACAAACGACCAGCGCTGCGCGACGCGCTCCGTGCGGGTCAACCCCTTCATCCGGCTGATCTACTGGGGGCTCGATGACCACATCGACCATCACCATTACCCGATCGTCCCCTCGCGCAACCTGCCCGCACTGCACCGTCTGCTGCGCGACGACCTGCCGGAGCCAAAGGGTATGATCGGCTGCTGGCGCGAGATGTTCGCCATCGCCCGGGAGAAGGATGCCCGCCCCGCCAACGAATACATTCCCAGGCCGCCTGCACACCCATGAATTGGCGTTTTACCCATATCACCGCGCTTTGCCTGCTGCTGGGCTCCTTGTCCGTGGCCGCTGAAGAATACGGCGGCAGGCTCGTCGTTGACGGTCCCGACCATGTGGAATTCGGGAACTATCCGGCGAGCGAGGCGAAAACCGCGGTCTTCACGATCCGGAACGCCGGGGAACTGCCGCTGCGGATCAATCAGATTCGCAAGACATGCGGCTGTGCATCGGCGACCAGCAGCCGGGATGTGATCGAGTCGGGCGGCACGGCGAGCGTGACTGTCGTCATCCTCCCTTTCTCCATCACAGGGACGTATAGCAAGAACACCTTTGTCGAAAGCACGGACGAGCTAAAAACACTGCTGAAACTCAACACGAGCGGTCGGGCCATGCCGCTGGTCGAGGTACAACCCGCGAGTGACATCTCCGCCGGCCGGATCGCATCGGGCAGCGGCTGGTCGGGGGAGATCAGCATACGGTGCCACGATCCCGGTGTTATCCTGGGGCCTGCGGTGGCCAGCGGGACCCACCTGCTGCGGCTCTCCACAAACCGGGTTGACGCGACTGGCGGAATGGTCACGCTGGAAGCCGTGCTGGACCCATCCGCGGCCTCAGGCGATTTGCAGGGGCTTATCACCATCCCGGTGCTGCACCCGACCAACCACCCGCCACTGTTGATCACGGTATACGGACGGATCGGCGATTCGCTTGCAGTCGTGCCGGGGATTTGTCATCTCGAGCCGCAAAGAGATAAGCCGCAAAGCCGCACCTTCACCCTGCGGATTCCAGGACGGCGGAGCACGATTATCGCCCCGGATGAAATCATCCTGCCGGAACGGGGCGACATCACCACGGCATTCACCTATGATCGTCCGGGCAATCTGCTGAAGGTCACCATTACCTTCCTCCCGGAATTCATCCAGGCCCTGCTCGCCGCCGAGACCATCCCGCTGGTGTTCGGCCTGGACGGCGCGACATCCGCCACGGTGGTGTGCAAGATCCGCAAATAGCACGGTTTTACCTATTCTTTACTTGCATCGGGAGTCACCTGGGTGCAGTATGAGGTTTTTACAAATTGGAGAAAAAGCATGACGACTGAAAAGCTGGTTCTTGACGCCCTTTCCCGGTTCATTGATCCCGATTTCCAGCGCGATATCGTGTCGCTGGGGTTTGTGAAGAATATCACGATCACTGGAGGCGACGTCGCCTTCACGATCGAGCTGACCACGCCCGCCTGCCCGATCAAGGACCAGTTCAAGGCCGAGGCCGAGAGGGTCGTCGCGGCATTGCCGGGCGTCACCCTCGTCAAGGTCAC
>CAZZBA010000300.1:0-5358 GCA_964652765.1 uncultured Victivallales bacterium
ATTGCGTGGGTGGGCGACGGCGATCCCGTGACGGTCATTGGCAGTCCGGACTGGCGCGATTACGAAGTGGCCTGCGATGTCTGTCTGGGTTCCGCGCAGACCGCGCGGATTTGCGGTCGCATTGCCAAGATGCCGCACGGCGGCAGGAAGCCGTCGACAGGCTACGGCTTGGCCGTGAGCGCCGACGGCGTCTGGCAGCTGATGGCGGGCGGTAAGCAGCAACTCCTGGCCGGCAAGATCACGGTTGTGCCCGGCGAATGGCTCCGCATCGGCCTGCGATTTCAAGGCGACCAAATTACCGTTCTTCTCGAAGGCAAAGAGGTCGGCACGGTAGCGGATTCCACTTACAAGAACGGTTTGGCTGGACTCGGATCGGGTTATGAAATGATGCAGTTCGACAACTTGAGAATTGAAAGTTCGGCTCCGCTTTCCGGCATGACGCCGAAGAAGGCGGCGAATTCAAATAGTACGCCAGATAATCAGAAAACTCCAATTTCCCTTGAAACCGAGAAATGAACAGTCATTTGTATCATGGAGGAACGTAGGGGGTATGAACAAAGTCACATCCATGATTATCACCATCTTGATGCTGGTGCCCCTGGTTGCGATGCAGGCTGCCGACGCACCAAAGTCCGGCGCCTCGCCCACCCAAACCTCGTGCGCCGAAATTGACCTTGCCTCCGATACCGCATGGACGTTGCGTTGCGACGACGGGCCGGCGCGCCCGATCAAGGTGCCGGGTGGCGGCTGGAACTCCGACCTGCAGCAGCCGACCATCCAGGTGATGCAGGACGTGAAGGATTATGTGCTCTATGAGCGCAAGGTGCTCATCCCCCCGTCGGCGGCCGGACAAGCGGTGGTCCTCCGTTTTGGCGCGGTGGCGCATGGCTGCGAGGTATTTCTGGACGGTAAAAAAATGGGCGAACATCACGGGCCCCAGGTTCCGTTCGAGATCGACCTGACGGATGCGGTGATTGCCGGACGGGAACAGGTTTTGCAGGTCAAGGCATATCACCGGCGGCATTATTACGCCCCCGGTGAAACCAATACGGCCGAGGTGGCCGTCGGCTGGGATTATCCCGAAGGCGGCGATGCCGCCTCACGGGCGGAGGCGAAGAACTGGTGCCGGTATTGGCACGGCAAGTCGAAGGTTGCCTACGGTATCGGACGCTCCATCACGCTGGCCATCCTTCCCGCCGTGCATGTGGAAGAGACCTTCGTCCGGCCCTCGGTGACGAAGAAGCAGTTGGCCTGCGAGGTGTCGATCCGGAATATCACGGACAAGGAACGGACGATCACGCTCGGCGCCACGCTGTCGTCGTGGAACCAGCGATCATGGCCGTATCCGGCGATTCCATCCGTGGAGATGACCGTGCCGGCCCATGGCACGGCGAAGGCGACGCTCGGGCCGGTGACGTGGGAGCTTGGGCCGGAGAGTTATTGGTGGCCCAATCTACCCTTCCACGAAGACTACCTGGCCCAATTGCATTTCCTGAACATGACGATCAGAGAAGGCGGTAAAATCTGGCAGACCCATCCGCAGCGGTTCGGTTTTGTCGAGCACGCCGAGGGGCCTTTCTATTACACGGTCAATGGCGTCCGGGTGACCGGACTGAGTGACGGAACGCCGGAGGGCGCCCTCAGCTTCTACGACAGCTACGGTAGCGCGGCGGCTTTTATTGAGCCCACCGCGCCCGGCACCGGCTGCCCGGAAACCTGGCGGCGCTATATGCGGATCGGGATCAATATCAATCGCCTGCATTGTTCGCCGCCTACGGACTACATGATGGCGGCGGCGGACGAGGTTGGGTTTATGCTGATCCCCGAAGCACCGATATGGGGAAACAAACTGAGCCGCTATAATCCCCGCTATACGCCACAGACTTACCATGATATGGGCATGGCCTGCCGGAACCATCCCTGCGTGGCACGTTATTCGTTGGCGAACGAGGTCCGTGAACCCATCCTCGGTAAACGCCAGAACAGGGAGAACTGGCCGTGGCGGCCGGCGATCGACGACATGATGGCCGTGGATGACACCCGCCCCCTGGTTTTCGAACTGCACCAGCAAGGACAAGGCAGGGTGGACGGCATTAAAAGCGGCCATGCGTTCATCATGAACCACTATACCGACATCCAGGAAAAGGTCGGGCCAGACCGGGGCATTCGGGGCATGGGCGAACACTTCTGGAATAAGAACAGCATGGGCGAATTCGCGGTCGGCATGCGCACGTTGCGCGTGAACGACTGGTGCTACATGGGTGGGTGGTGCTGGCTCAATTACTGGCCCAATTTTCTGGAAGGCATGAGCCACGCCACGCATGCGTGGACGCAGCAGAACCATTCCGACCGTCAGGACGGCAAGGATGGCTGGGGTTCGCCGATCGTCCGGTTTACCCAGCAAAGCCTGCATCCCTATCTGCTACAGGATCGCGGCCTTCTTGCCGATAATCCAAAGGAGCCGCAGGGGATCAAGAGGAATGAGGCGCAATGGCCCTATAATCTGCCGACCATCATCTCCGGGGCACCCGTCGAACGCAACATCGAGGTCTTCAACGGCGGGCTGACCGGCAACACGCTCACCTTGTGCTGGAGCGCGCACTGGGACAAGCCCGACGGTCCGCTCGCCATCGAAGGCGGCGAGATTCCGTGCGACATCGAACCGGGTTTTCACGCAACCAAGACAATCTCCTTCACAGCGCCCAAGGTCGAGCCGGACGGTCGCATACTGTATCTGGTCATGGAATCCCGCAGGGACGGCAAGACCCTGTTCCGGGAAGAAGCCACCTGCTTTAAGGTGACACGCAACTTCTGAAGTTGCTGGCTGTGCACTATATTACCTCACAAATGCAACTTGTTGCATAGACGTCGCTCGGAGTATGTGGTAAGTTCAATGGATATTAATCAATTATCTGGCTGATTGTTAAATGATCTGCAAGGAGTTGGCCGTAATGAATACAGATGGGATGTATGGGAGTCTTGTCACGCCCCGGTTGCCGGTGCCGCCGGCTGTTACGGATGAAGTGAAGCCCGGGACAGTGCCGCCCAAAGCGCCCGACTTGGCCGGTCCGCTCCAGAAGATCTCGGTGGTCATCGATCCCCAATCCCCGGGGCGCATCTTTGAAGGGCTTGGCGCGGTGAATGGGGGCGGGCCCACGTCCTTGCTCATTGAATATCCGGAGCCTTATCGCAGTGACATTCTGGATTTCCTGTTTAAGCCGAAATTTGGCGCCGGATTTCAGCATCTCAAGGTTGAAATCGGCTCCGGGATGAACAGCACCTGTGAGGCGCTTCCCTCGCATGCCATGACGCCGGAAGAAGCGCAACATCCCGTGGCGCGCGGTTCAACCTTGTGGGTGGCCAGTGAAGCCAGAAAGCGCAACCCGGACATTGTTTTGGACGCGCTCCCGTGGGCGACGCCGTATTGGACCACGAATTACTTCACGAAGGAAGCCGCTGATTGGGCGGTCGCCTTTCTGGATCTCGCGAAAAAACAATACGGTCTGACCTTCCAATATATCGGGGGCTGCCAGAACGAGTACACGAATCTACTTAAAGGTCCGGCTTCCGAGGCGAACCGGACGTTTATCATGGAGTATCTGCGGCCGGCGCTCGATAGGGGCGGGTACAAGGATGTGCAGATTATGTCATCTGACTTCTACAACTTCCGCACCAAAGGCGAGTTGAGTTGGAGCGTGATGAAAGACATTCTCAAGGATCCCTCGTATTTCAAAACAGTGGATGTCGTCGCCTACCATTACCCGGTGGGTTTCCAGACCAGCTTTCTTGATGAACGGCCCCTGCCCAAGGGATTCCTCGAATCCGGCAAGCGGTTCTGGGCCAGCGAGGATTTCGCTGTCTGCGGCGGGGCGTTTGTGAGCGGCTGGGATTACCTGGGTAAAGTGCTGCGGGAATACAACGAGTTGCGGATTACAAAATCCCTGGCCTGGCCGGCGTTCTATTCGCTGCCGGAAGGCTTCCGTTACCCCAAGGCTGGCTTTCTTAATGCGCCGGATTGCCGGGGCGGGCATTACAGTGTTATGCCGACGCTCTGGTGTGTGGCGCATATCACCCAGTTTGTGCAACCCGGCTGGAAGTATCTGGACCATGCCCAGGGCCGATTCAAGGAAGACTCGCCTTACGGGGTGTGTGCGGTTCTCAGCGCGCCTAACGGAAAAGACTGGAGTCTGATTGGCGTCACCGAAAGTGCGGTATCGCTGAAGATCAGGCTCAACCCGGTCCTGTCCGCCTCGCCCGTGCATGTCTGGAAATCGGATGCCCGGGAGCAGTTCCAGCAGCTTCAAACCGTGCAGCCGGTTCACGGCGTGCTCACGATCGACCTGGATCCGCAATCGATCTACACCCTCACCACCACGACGGGACAGTGCAAGGGGGAGCCGGCCCATCCGATTCCGGCCGTGAGCCCGGTTCGTCCTTGGAAAGACGATTTCCGTGACTATAAAGTTCACGACAAGCCGCGCTGCTGGGTTGATCAGGAAGGGACCTTTGAAATTGCGCAAGTCGGTGGCGCCAATGTTGTGAAGCAGGTGGTCCCGAAAATAGGGTATCACTGGGGCAACACGCTGGGAGGCTGCATCTCGTTATTTGGCGGCAACAAGCCGATGCACTGCTTTGGAATGCGGGTCGAATGCCTGATCCAGAACGGATATTTTGAAGTCGGAGCCGCCTTGCCCCATGGAATCAAGGCCGAAGGCTTGATCCAGGACGGGTATATTGAGGTCGGCGCCGCCCTCCAGCCTTATTTCCGATTGCGACTGAACAAGGACGGCCAGTGGCAATTGGGGGCAGTTGCCAAGGGATGTGTGCCCTCATTTCAACCGGAGGCTTGGCACGTCCTGTCATTCCGAATTGACGGGGACAGGAAATTGATCTGCTGCATAGACGACCAGCAGGTCTATGCCGAACCCGCCCCCTTCCAAAATGCGGCACTTCCGTTGATCGGGTCAAGTTACCATCCGAACATGTTCAAGTCAGTGGAGATTACGTACGAATCATGAACAAATTCATCGCCATCCTTTACGTCGCCTGGAGGAGCATGACCCAACGCCAAACGCTCGTCCTGGCCGCCCTGCTGCTGGCTCCTCTGGCCGTATTGCACGCCGCCGAGTCCGGTGCGCCCATCGCCAAGGGCCAGCGCATCTTCCCCGCCGGCCACAGTTTTTACCGCGGCTTCCCCGACGTTCTTGACGAAATCGCCAAGTCGGCAGGCGACACGAACAACACGATTGTCGGAGTTTCGAGCATGGGCGGCGCGATTGTCGACCGTCATTACGGTCGAAAGGATGTGATGGCGGCGCTGACGGCGGGCCAGGTGGACGTCTTGCTGACGACGCCGAT
>CAZZBA010000301.1:0-5357 GCA_964652765.1 uncultured Victivallales bacterium
CAGGCCAGTGCGCCGCACGCATCACACTCGTCACTTCTTCCCGGGTCTGGTAACAGACAGACCTGCGCGGCGCATAGCGTCCGGCTCCAGCATCGCATTCGCCTGGATCCTGCGAGCAATGGATTCAACCGCCATGAACAGCGACAGCATGAGGGCAGAGTTTCTCCGGTAGTCGGCAGGAACCAGGTTGGAAACACGGCCGTCCTGCACGTAGCTCCACGCCTTCATCCACTTTCCGGCCCTGTGCCCGTCAAACACCCCGATCGCCACGCCCCCGTTGGCCCGCATCAGCGAGAAGCACGGCACATCGGTATACCCGTCCCCGACGTAGACCATGTTCTCAAACGGGATGCGGATCCTCGAGAACGGCACCTTCCTGTTGACCGCAAACGGGTCCTTCTCGCTGACAAAGCCCTTTGACGTCATGTAAAGGAACCGGGTCTTGTCGGTGAAGGAAATGATGTTCTTCGGGAACTCAATGGCCCCATCCGGCCCGTAGCTGAAGTTGGACGTCCACATCCGCTTGAACTGCGCGGCGATGCACGTGTTGGCCAGGACTTCCCCCAGTCCCGAACTGATCCCGTAGAACTCGACCTCTGCCGATGGCTCGATGGACCGGACATGCCGCCGGATCCGATCGAACATCTGGGATACGCCAGCGTAGGGCTTAACTTTCCTGCCCCAGGCCGCCAGCCGTTCCCTGGTGATCCTTCGGGCGGGATTGCCGCGTGACAACGTGATCAGGCTGCACATGTAGGCGGCGGCGGGATCCCACCCGTCATCTATCATGGAAGCAACATCCTTGGCCCAGAAACGGTCAGGATCCACGCCCAGCGACTGGATCAAACCCGATGTGGTATCCGGCGCCAGCGTGTCATCAAAATCAAAAACTATGGCGATGGACTTCTGCATAGCATGCGTTGCAACGTATCAGCATCCGCCCGACACGTCCAGCAAGACCTTGAGCCATGTCGTGGAGTTTTCAAAAGTGGTCGATTCGCCTACCGATTCGCCTACCGATCTCTGCTTGCCGCAACGCAGACACCTCAATCGAACTGAACATCCTCAAACTTGAACTTCGCCACCTCGTCGCTATCGGTGGCGATCCACATTCGCAATTTTGCCTTGAAGTCCTGATCGTGCTCGCTGCCGTGGATTCTGACATGCGCCACATAGACCTCCGTTTCAACCGACGACTGGTCGCCCTCTGCGATGATAGTCTCCGTGCCGGCAGCCCACACTGGCGAGTGGTAGCGGAGCCTCCATCGCTGGGCGAGGTACTGGTTGATGTCTCCCAGCCGCTTGCAGTCGAGGAACTCGGAAATCTCGTGCGTTTTGATCCTTCCATCAGGCCAGTCGGCGGACTCCGCCGCCCAGGCGGTCAGGAAGCCGTTGGCGCCACGTTCCTCGGCGCCAGTGTGCCGAATCATCAGCCACTGCCCAGTCAGCCCAACGATCAAGAAGAATATCCCCTGCCCCACTTTGCCGAGGGTGCTGACGAAAAGAAGAATGGATAGGATGCAGGCCAGAAACCCCAACAAACCCCACCAAATCATCGCCAACATCAGAATGACGCTCATTGCCCTTCCCCCTGCCGCTCTGCGGCGTCAACATCCTCCCACTCCGCCTCCGAGGCTATGCACACGACCTCGTCAAGCCTGGCGTGATCGATGATCCCGAATGAGTCGGCAATGGACAGGAACTCCTCAAACCGGCGCTGCCCATCGGCTCGAACGCGCTCACGGTTCATCAGGGAATTCGTCACGAATCCACTCGCCCAGGCAACGATAAAGACCACGGCCGACAAGAGGCCAAGCCAACGGCAACCGTGGCACAGCGATTTGGGTTGGTCATCGGCATTCACGGGTATAGCCCCGCGGGCTTCGGCGGCTTACGCCGAGCGTACTGCATGTTCTGGATGACGATGCTGAACCTGGCAGGATCGTACAGCTTGGCAATCAGTGCGCTCATGTTCATTCCCTCTCTGAGTGTCTATCTTTCGTGTTTACGGCCTAGCAGATCCGCGTCGCGGAAGTGATAAGGCAATCGGGATAACGGGCTCTGATCACCCGCCTTGCGTCATACTCCGACGAGCCTGACGCGGTATCCCTGATCGAACCCCCACCCTTCGGCAACTGGATCGTGAACTCCCATGTGTATTGCGGCATTGCCATTCTCCTATATTACGGGGCACGCTTTTTTGCCTTGCAGAGGTGCCGCGCCCCATACGCATCCCTGCCAACTTCGTCACGCCATCAGTCTTCTAGCCTTGGTCTCCTGTTATGCCCACTTCTCAGCAGCCCGCCGCGCCAGTCTCAGATGACAAGCTATGGTCGCCGCCAGAGGTCTCTGCAGCCGAGGCCATTTGTCTGCCCCCGATGGTGGTTATGCCGCCTGACAAGATTCTGCCGATAGCGGTGTCGACCTCGGTTGCACCTATGACCACCGCCCCAGTGGTACCGCTGGAGAGGATTATTTCGGAGATGCTTCCCCATACAGCCGTTACCCCCCGATAGAACGTCCCGCTCTCAAGAGCATACTTCGCCATGCGTTCAATCATGCCGGGCTGCGGGAACAGGACGATCCCGAGTTCGCCGAGCAGCATGTTATACCGTTCGAGAATCCCATTCGCGGCAGCTTTCTCCAAAGAAAGCAGGGTCGGATCAGGCAGCCACATCACCGAGGTGAGGCGATTAAGGAATTCCCTGACGTACCCATATTCACGGAGCGCATCCAGAACATACTCCCGTGTCTTTACCGTGACCGCAGAAGAGAAGCCTATGACGGACTGTATCCGCTGCTTCTTCAGCACCTTCGGCAGTCCATCGAAAACGCCGGCAAAGGCGAAGAAAGTTCCGCGGCTGTTGAATGTGCAGGGACGATCCATGCCACGCTTCCCCGATATGAGAAACTCCGCGCCCTGCATCGGAACGAGCATTTCCTGTTGGATAGAAGCGGTGGTCAGGTCACTCCCATGGCGGATCGCCTTCTTGTCCCATTCGTCAGCAAACGCTATTCCGAACCGCGCCACCTTTACGTTGCCTTTCGCCCGGGTCACAAGGGATTTGAAAAGGTCATCCACTTTCCCGCCAACATAGCCCTCGGATGTCATCGCTGTCGCCGACATGCTGGCGAAGGGACAGCCCGCCACCGAGGCTGCTGTTTCCATGAGGTACGTCTTTCCACAGCCCGAGTTACCGACGAGCAGGATCGCCTGGTTTCCCGTTCCAGCATCAAGGCCCTTCCTGAGCAGGTTGGCGCGGGCAAGGTGCATGACCAGACGGCTCGCCAATGCCTTGACCTGTTCGTCGAGTCCCTCCACCTTCTGCGATATCCGCTGGTGCAACGCCGAAACCGACGGGATCGGCTTGGAGGCAGTCGTTTCCGCATCCGCGGAAGCATCTTCTCCTTTTGGAAGCAGCAAACTGGTAAGGCCATTTGGAGTCAGCCCAGCCCTTGAGGAGGGACCGCCAGCCAACCATTCCAACGCTCTTGACGGCAACCGCACCTTTGAGAACAACCGGTCACCCCATTCTGCGGTTCCGATAAGCGTGTCCTCTGACAACATGATGCCGATTTCGTGCCTTGCTCGCAGGATGGCTTCAGCTGGCGGCAGTTTCGGGTCAACAACAGCGGCCGCCAGATCGCCAAGGTCACAAATGTCGTTTGACAGCCTCAATGACTGCCACGAAAGGAATGCAACCGCCTTGAGCCTGATCCTGTCGGCAGCGTCCTTCCCTCCAGGACGGAGGCACAATGCCTTGCGCGCATCCGCAACCTTGCCTGCTTTGGCCAGCAGTCCGATGACGATAGCATCCATATCCACGGCCGCCAGCGAATGGCCATGCGGCCTCGTCGGGGTATTCGTCGACGATGCCGTGTCTTGCAACAGGCAGCCCAAATCGAGAATTTCGCTCTGCAAGGTCAGAGTGAGCGGCTGATCCTTGGTTGGCATATCAACCTTCTTTCGGGATGAAGTGGATCGAGGCATGACAGTCGAGGATGTCCGGTACGTACTGCGATATTTCGCCAAGCTCGTCATCGCGGGATTCCCGCCTCTCACAGGGGTCCAGTTTGATAAGGGACAGCAGTTCCGGCGGCAGGCCGACAGGCGGGCGGGATGGATCGAACGTCATGTCCTTGGTGACTATGCCTTCAAGCTGCGCCCCGGTGAAATCACACCCGGAGATATCGTAAAACGTGGCGCCGGCCAGGCAGGCGTACCGGAAGGAGGCATTGGCACAGCATCCGATCTTGGCCCCACGCAGTGACGTCCTGTCGAAATTGGCGCCGTCCAGACTGCAGAGCCAGAGGTCAATACCATCCAGATCCTTGCGGGGCGCATGAAGGCCAGAGAAGTCGAACCCCACATCGACAAGCGGCGGGGTCTCCCCATGGGACCAGGCTCCGGCAACCTCATTTCGGTCGAACAACTGGCCCAGGAAGCGGTTCCATGCCTGGACCCCGCCCTCGTCCAGAATCCGAATGAGCAGGCCGGTGCCAAACTCCAGGTTGATAATGACGTCACTGTCCGTGCCCATCGCAAACCTCCCCTTCTGCCGAATACGGTGTATTCCCGTCATCGTGGCTCAGGCAGCCTTTCCTTCTTCATTGCAGGCCTCGGCAATCATCTTTTTTGTTACATTGACGGTGCTGTGCGGCGTGACGTTGAACATGACGTCCAACATGGTTTCCTCAAGAACAGCTCGCAACCCCCGGGCGCCTGTTCCACGGGCGGCGGCGATGCGGGCCATTTCCCGCTTGGCATCCTCGTCGATGACGAGTCTGGCACCGTCGAGCATCATCAACTTCTCGTACTGCTTCGTGATGCTGTTCTGCGGTTCCGTCAGGACACGCATCAGATCTTCCTCGGTCATGGCGGACAGGACTGACACTACAGGAAGCCTGCCAACGAACTCTGGAATCATCCCGTATTGGATAAGATCCTCGGATTCGACCCGCGACACGCCCCTGCCGGACGTCCCGGAGGCCGAAAAGCCCACAGCCCCTTTCCCCTTCGCCCTGCGTTCCACGATCTTTTCCAACCCGACGAAGGCCCCGCCGCATATGAACAGGATATTGTCGGTACGGATCTGGACCACCTCACCACCGGGGTGCTTCCTGCCCCCATGCAATGGCACGTTCGACACGGTACCCTCGACGATCTTGAGGAGGGCCTGCTGCACACCCTCGCCCGAGACGTCGCGGGTGATTGATGTGCCAGACTCCCGTCGGGCGATCTTGTCGATCTCATCAACATAGCAGATTCCGATCTCAGCTTGCCCCAGATCGCCGTCGGCGGCCTGATACAGCCGGAGGAGAATGTTTTCCACGTCGTCACCGACGTAGCCCGCCTC
>CAZZBA010000302.1:0-5351 GCA_964652765.1 uncultured Victivallales bacterium
TGAGCGTGTGGGTTCCGAGCCAATTCGCCGTGATGGGAACCCGGTCGGAAAGCACTACGAGCGCTTCTTCGAAATCAAGATAGGGATTATCGCGCACCAGTGCCGCCTGTTTGAGTTTCTCGAATTCTTGCAGCGACGCGATGGCCAGCGGGGCATTGCTTGCAAGTCCCTCAGCAATTTTGGGCATATCTTCCGCAAACCGCAAGGCGGCCTCCAGATAGACAGGGCCTTGCTTGTACTGCTCTGGTTTGTTGGCGAGGATATGCCGGATCGAACGCACCAGTGCTTCCGGGGTTGAAAACGCCATCCGGGCCTTCTGCTCCTTAGGCTCTTGTGCCTCGCCCGCATAAGTGCCAAGCGCCAGGATTGACACGGCGGTTAGTAAAACGGCTGTGATTCTATTTTTCATTTCTTGATGATTTTCTTTCAGGGTCCTGTTGGCGTCTAGTTCCTAACGCCTTGTTCCTAGTCCTTGATTTTACTGTTCCATACGGCCATCGCATCCTGATCATAAAAGCGCATGCCCTCGCGGATGGCCTGTCGGTGCATGTGCTCAATCTCATACCGAGTACGATACCGCTGATTGCGCCACAGGTCGATTCCCACCAACGCGAATCCCTCCATGCCCACATCCGGCCGCTCCGCGAACATTTGCTTGCCGGCTCGGATGATCTCCAGTGCCTCGACATAGTCAGCGGCATTATGATCCTGAAATTTGGCGAGAAGGGGGCTCATTTCGGGACGGTCGAAGCTGACCAGCGGCCCCTGATTGGAGCTGTGGTTGAATTGACGATTCAGATCGACTCCTGTGATCGCGCCCAGCCGGTTGATCTGGGCCTGGTCGAGTGGCGACCTGCCACCCGGATGGTTGGGGTATGCCGAGGAATAGTCCGGATAGAACACCGCGTTCAAATCGACCCAGGCGGCGATCCGCCTCAGTTCCTCCGGCGAGATGTCGACTTTTTCATGCCCCTCGCTCTCGTTCCTGAGCACACGCAAAAGCGGGCTGGCGTGCAAACCCCAGTCATAGGCCGGTCGCGTCTCGGCCGGCCCACCGCCGATGACCTTTATGAACCGTTTTCGCCACAATTCGTTATAAGAGGTGTTGAAGATCAGGTTACGGTCGGGAGCCAGATTGAGGCGTTTTCCGGCTGGCTTGCCAAAATCGTGACAACTTATGCATTTGGCATCGAATATCGGCTGCACCTCCGTCATGTAGTTGAAGTTATCCTCTCGCCCCTGCCACCCCGTGATCTCGCTGGGTGGCCGCTGCAGTGCAAGGGGGACAATTCCGATCCGGGAGGGAGGCGGTGCCATGCGCCGGTCTTCATGGCAGCCGATACATCCCGTGGTCTCACCCGACTGCGCCACCGTCCCGCTGCGCATGGAATGCACCATCATTCCGTCCTTGTCAAGCAACTGGAAGAAGATGAATCGGTCGGACGGGATCTTGAAATAGGCCGATCCGTCCGCCTCGACCGGAACCGTGCTGATGATGCGTTTGGTCTCGAAGCTGTGCCAGTTGACACCCGGAAAGGTCGATCCCTGGGCTCCCCACACGCCTGGCCCCCAGAAGCGTTTTTCCGGGGTTTCGACCACACGCACATGCTTTATCGTTCCGCGCGGCACGGACTGCATGTGCTGGCCGATATAGACGTCCTGGATATACATGGTGCCGGCACGGTTCTCGAAATCCCTGCGTGTCGGGATTGGCAGCGGGCGCTTGACCATTGCCAGCGGGATCGGATTGAAACAGCTCGTCGCCTCGCTGTGCAACAGAACCTCGTTGCCGAAGCTATCAATCAGAAATATGCCGGTCCGGTTTTCGGGATTGTTCGGTTGGCCGGGGCCGCCGATGATCCGCGCCGCCAGAAAGAAGCTGTCGTTCAACGGATGGGGTGTCTGATATTTCGGCCTCACCTGTATAAAGGCGTCCCAGGCATTATTCGCCGTGCCAGGGTCACGCACCAGGCCTATCGCCGACTCAGGCCAGATGCGTTCGACCGGGGCACGTCCATCCATGCCCTTGCGGCGGTCGATGATGGCCAGCGCCCCCCAGGCGACATCATGACAGGACGAGAAGATCGCCAAAGCCTTCTGCGTGCCTGGGATGATGCGCGCATCGATCACCGCGCCGGGGGATGGCGTGTTGTTGCCCCAGTAAAGCGATTGGTTGGATCCGTCGGGATTGACGGTCCAAAGAGCCTGGGCATCGCCGAAATTGCGGTCGACATACTCCCAGCGGTCGTACAATATGCGCCCGTCGGGCATGATCTGGGTGGGCCTGTCGAAAAGGGTGTTCTTGGTGATCTGATGAATGTTGGCTCCGTCCGGTGACATGCGGTAGATGTTGCCCATGATATGACGGTTGCACATGCAGTATTTCGGCTCGCGGGTGGAGGAGAACACGATGCCGTCATCGGCCAGATAGAGCGGGTGCACATTGTCGGTATCGGGCAGATGCGTCAACTGCCTGAGGCCGCTGCCGTCGGCGTTGATCTCGTGGATATGGTAGTCGTCCTGCGCGTTCTTCTGCATCGAGAACAGGATGCGCTCGCCATCCCAATGCAGGCAGGGATCGCGGATAACCCCGTCCGGTGATTCGAGAATCGTCCTGACTTCGCCGCCGCGCGAGAAATCAATCATCTTCAAGGCCGACCCCGGACGCAATCTGGCGTGACAGTTCTCGTTCGGGGCCCCCGGCGAGATGTTGTGCGTGTTGTGATGATCGTAGGCGTACGGGTGGCGCTGCACGAACAGCAACGGCTGCCGGTTAAGCAGCGGGTTGCGCTTCACCAGCGCCTCGAACCGCAAGGCTTCGAGTGCTTTTCCGTCACCGGACGCGACCACCCCATCGATAGCCGCCATCATCTCCGCGGTGGGATAGGCGGCGGGAAATAACTCGTCGAGTTTCCGTACGGCATCACGCAGGAGTTGAGCGGACGAGGACACGGCACCAACATCCGGTTCCACCGCCATCGCGACCAATGCGCACATCAAGCTTGCGATCAACACCCGAATCGTTTTCAATGCTGTCATCCGATACCCTCTATAAAGACAGCGTATACTCAACCAGATCATCCATCTGCTGTTCGGTCAGGTTGGATGTCCGTCCGTGCTTGTCTTCGGGGTTGAAACGGGTAAAAACCTCCTTCATCGTGGCGGCCTGCCCTCGGAAAAGGTAGGGTGCGGTTCGCCAGACTTCCAGCAACGGCGTCGTCACGAAGTCGGTGATGCCGAGTTCGTCCGGCCCCGTACCGACGTCGTAGATCTTGCCGTTCGTCTTGTAGGGTCCGCTGTGGCACTGGATGCAGCCCGCGGTGGCGAAGACGCTCTCGCCTCGCTGTGCCGATGCGCTCAGCTCGCCGTTGACCAGATAGGGACTCGGGACTGGCCGCAGCGCCCGCAGGTAAGCATCGGCTGCATTGGAAACGTCTTCGGGTACAGCGGCGAATTGGATAAACCGGAACCCCGCCCGTACAGCGACCTCGGCACGTGCGCGGATGCCGGTGATCATGACGGGTGGCGTCTCATGGCTGTAAAGCAGGGTTCGAGTGTTCTTGGCATTGCCGATACCGTCGTTAAGCAGATCCCAGTTGACCGCATCCGCCCGCGTATCGGGATGGCAGGTCGCGCAGCTCTGCCACTGCTGGAAGCATAGCCCAGCGTCATGAAAAGCGATTTCACCGCGCCGGACGAGATTCGGCTCCACGGACGCTCCCACCGGAATGGACCGAGCCACGGGCGTTCGGCCAGTGCCGCTGATATCGATCCGAGCAAGGCTATCGGAGAAGTATTGCGCAATTATCGCCTCATTGCCCATGAGCATCACCCCCCGCGGACCATTGCCCGGGAGCGCCAGTCGCCGACGCATACCGACGATAAAGCCAAGATCGTTCGGAATCTGCTCCAGCGCGCGGGCGAAGCTCCTGGTCGCCTGGCCGGCGGCAATCTCGTCGATGGTCTTGTGAAGGGCCGTGCGGTCGATCACACTAAGCTCGTGGGTGCCGGAGTGGGCCACCACCAGATGCAGGCCATCTGCGGAACAGGCGATTCCCCAGGGATTAGCCGCTCCCAGATCGATATCGTCCAGCAGGACGGTCGTTAACCAGGTGCCTTTGGCAACATCGATAATGCTCAGGGCACTCGTATTCATCCAGCCCCGCTCCAACTGCGTCGTGGGAACGCCGAACCGGGCGATGTTATGGGTAACATAGGCAAAACGCCCATCCGGAACAATGCAGATGTCCCGCGCCGCCGTCGAGCCGCCGGGAAGGGCGATGGCCGCCGAGCTCTTGAACGTAGACAAGTCGATAATATCGAGTTGAGCCGCGACGACCTGGGTTCCGGCGGCCTGGGATGGCAGATGACGGACCACCAGAAGCCTTATGCCATCGGGGGTGACCGCCGCGGCAATCGGTTCGCGCCCGACCGCGAGGTTCGCGACCCGCTTTGCACTCCCGATGTCGTAGGCAGCCACCTCGTCAGCGAAACGGTTGCACACATACACCGTTCGGCGATCGGCAGAAAGGCACGGCGCCACCGGCGTGTGGCCGGCGGGGATTGTCCCGGCTAGAGCAAAAGTCCGCGTGTCGATGATGTCGATCGCCCCGTCGGCTGTTCCGCGGGTCACGTAAAGTCGCCTCCCGTCGGCATCGAGGACGAGTCCGGATGGAGCCCCTGCCAGCGAAATGGAGGCGGTAACCGCGCCCGAATCCAGATCGATGCACTCGACACTCGCCCCCGTATGGTTGATGACGTAGACCGATCCCGTATCCGTGCCAGCAACCAGATCTAGCGGCGAACGGTAGGGATAGTCCGGCCCCAGTGGCAGACCTTCAACCGTTTGTTCACCGAATGAATGACCGATCACCAAAAACAGCACAGCAAACATCAAAGCCAGCCGGCCAACCCCAGCGGTTGCAAAGCGGTTACACCACGGGGTGAAGGGAAAGTCTCCTATCAAGCTAATCATCGGCAACACCTTAAAACGAAAGTTGTCTCCAATCGGTTTAAGCGAATAGTAGCAGATGAGAGCTTCTCGACAACCCCTTCGGGTGTATAAATTTCCGTCAAGCGATGAACGAGCAGCAGTAGTCGGTCAGGGTCTTGACACGCACTTTGAATTTAGAGGATGGCGGCACATCGAAGGACTCTCCGCCCTTGATCGCCTGCCATTTGGAAGCCCCCGGCAGCATGACATCCATCTCGCCGGAGAGTATATCCATATTCTCCTTCTCGGCGGTGCCAAACTCATACTCGCCCGGCAGCATGACCCCGAGCGATTTCCTTGAACCGTCGGCAAAGAGGATCGTGCGACTCGTCACCCGCCCCTCGAAATACACATTCGC
>CAZZBA010000303.1:0-5344 GCA_964652765.1 uncultured Victivallales bacterium
GCACTGGACAGTCACGCCTGTCGGGATATGCGTCACGCGCACGGCGGAGTCGGTGGTGTTGACGCTCTGCCCGCCGGGGCCGGAGGAGCGGAAGATATCGATGCGGATATCCTCTGGAGGGATGTCGATGTCGTCCTCCTCCTCGACCTCGGGGAACACCGCGACTGTGGCTGCCGACGTGTGGATACGCCCTTGTGTCTCGGTCTGCGGCACCCGCTGCACGCGGTGCGTGCCGCATTCGTAGCGCATGATCCCGTAGACTCCGTCGCCCGTGACCGTGAAGATGATTTCCTTGAAGCCGCCAAGCTCGCTGGGATTCGCCTCCACGATGTCGGTCTTCCAGCCCTGCCCCTCGGCATAGCGCGTGTACATCCGGTAGAGGTCGCCGGCAAAGATGGCCGCTTCATCCCCGCCTGTACCGGCGCGGATTTCCATGATCGCGTTGCGGGTGTCGTCCGGGTCCGGCGGCAGCAGGTTCATATGCAGAGCCTTCTCGGCCTCCGGTAATGCGGCCTCGCTTTCGTCCAGTTCCGCCTGCGCCAGTTCCGCCAGCTCTGGGTCATCGCTCTCGGCGAGCATCGCGGTGTTCTCCTCGATGCGCCGCAGCAGTGTGCGGTAGTGTTCCGCCTTGGCGGCGACACGCTTCAGGTGCGAATGCTCCTTGATCAGTTTTCGGAACCGGTTCTGGTCGGCCGCCGTGGCCGGATCGGAAAGCATCGCTTCAATCTGCGGTACCCGGAACAGGACTCGGTCGATTAAAGCGGGCTCGATCATGGTATCCCCTGTATCGTCGTTCGCGGGCACAAAAAGGGCCAGGAAACGGCCTGTAGCCGCCCTGACCCTGTCCCTGCAACGCTAGGCCGTCTTGCGGCCGTAGCGGCGATTGAACTGCTCGACGCGACCTTCGGTGTCCAGCAGCGCCGATGTACCCGTATAGAACGGATGGCAGCTCGAGCAGACGTTCACATGCATGTCCTTGGCGGTTGAACTCACTTCCTTGACGTTGCCGCAGGCGCAGGTGATCGTGGTCATGTCGTATTTCGGATGTATGTCTTTTTTCATGGTGCTAATCCCTTGCTAAAACTAAAGGAATGGGAGGATATACCTTCGGTGGATTGAATGCAAGCTGAAAAGATTTACTGAAAAGATTTACGGGCGCCCTTTTTGGTGTTCGCATTCCGGCGCGGGTAATGATACAGTTTACGTCCTGTTTAAGGATTCCAAGGGATTTACAGATGATAACACGAGAGACTGATTACGCGTTGCGCACGGCGTTGTGCCTGGCCAAGTCCGGCAGGGACGGCGCGGTGGTGTCGACACTGGCGCTAGCCGAGAAGATGACCATACCCTATCGATTCCTGCGCAAGATCGTCTCCAAACTGGTCAATGCCGGCCTGCTGGAAAGCCGCCGTGGCAAGGGCGGTGGGCTGCTGCTTTCACGATCCGCGGCGGACATCTCGCTGCTGGACATCATCCAGGCCGTCGATCCGGTCTCGGTCCTGATGAACCGTTGCCTGGAGGGGGGCGAGGGCTGCGAGCGCGCCCCGTTGTGCGGCGTCCACCAGTCGCTGGGCGAGATGCAGCGGGAGTTGAACGGGAAGCTGAGCAGCGTCTCGCTCGAATCCGTCGCCCGCCGCGACCGCATCGCCTGCTGAGTACTGGACGAGCAAGCACCACCATTTCGACTTTCGGTTTTCCGATTTTCTGCTTTACCCAAAGGCCATTGCCATGCTCAACCACAATCGCGCCTTCCTCGTCAATTCAAAGTGAAGAAGTGGCGACGGCGTGACGTGACCACCCGCCCCCTCAATTACGTCCGAACTCGCTTCCCATAAGCATATTGCCTAGAAAGTCCCTGTTTCTCTTAGAACATCCCTGTTTTGCTCCTTGCTATTTACAGACTGCCCCCCAGGGTTCCGTCTGTTGAAATCAAAAAACTTGATTATTGACGGGCACAGACGTTAAAGGTAAGAATACCGATCGCTTTATGTTGAAAGGAAAGGAAACAAACGATGAACACCCTCGTTACATTTGACAGGAGTGCGTTAGATTTTGTGTTGGACGCTTTTGGGAAAAAGGTGCGAGATGGGTATCTGGTTGAAAAAGCGGACACTAAACAGCGGGTACTGACACCGCGCGGGGAAGATATACCTGTGTCAGAGCTTGCTGGCATTCGCAGAGGATCAGCTATTTTTGTGAAATCCGACATTGTTTCCATCATTGAAGCTGCTGAAGCTATGGCGTGAGGTTGGTTGCATGAATTTGACATTGCTGGACAAGCTGAAAACGATATTCGACTTATCCAAACTTTCCAGCATTAAGCTGCTCAACTTCAACATCAACATTGATAAGTCCATCAACATTAATGTCAAGGATGCTTCCGTTGAAATCAACCCGCATAAACTGAACGGAAAACAACGCCGAGCACTTCAGGATATTCTTCGCAAAAGCCTAGATGAGTCAGGCGTAATATTGGCATCTGACAAGGCGGGCGAGGTTGATGCTGTTCGTTCAGAACTCCCTTCAATCCAAGGTGATATCGAGAAGTTTCAACGAATTATTCCGCCAACGGATACTCCCCTTCTGCATGCATGTCTTTACCTACGGCAGCGTCATCTTAAAGGCGATCATGTTGATGACATGAAACAGCAGATTGCCAGGATCTACGGGCAAAGGGGGCGAAATTTCGCCAACCTGTGTTCTGCCGGGTATTTGGAAGACTGGTTTCTTCCGCTGCATCAGGGATTGAGTCAAATGTACCCAGATGATCCGATGACAGCGAAGGCAAAATTTCTCGATATCTATTCCGTGATTGTTGATGAACTTCCATGGACAGTGTTTGTCTGTGCAAGAATGTCAAAAGCCAAAATCACGCGAGATATTGTCGATAAAATCAAACGGAACATGCAAAACGGAATACGTTTTTTGAATGTACATGCCCTCGGCGAATTGAACTCGAAGAAGACCTCCGCCATATTGCCTGATATTCTGAAGGAAACCGGAGCCATCGCCGCACGCATGGAACAAGAACCTACCCGCGTGTTTGTGCGACTGGAAGTACCTTAAGCTTTCGCGGGCACCTTACCCCGTTCATCCTCAACGATTTTACGGCACAGCGGCACCAGCGAGCCCACGCCGGTTTCCGTCATCGCCCGCACACAACGCCTTATAAGTTCCGCATTCATGGTGCATATTCCTATCACATTCCCAGAGTCATTGCCATGCACAAAAACGGATCGCAGCCGCCCATCGGAAATTCAAAGTGGAGAACGGCGAGACCCTCAGCCCTCTGGCCATTAATCCTCAATTGAATCATTTTCATTGTGGCTAACGTACAGTTTCGCAAACTCCTCAAGCATCCGTCTGTTCATGAGTCTAATGTTAACTTCTCGCTGAACTTCTGTTGACCAATACTCAGAAGGTGGTAAATACCAAACCTCAGAATGCAAAGGCCCATTTGGATAGCATTGCAGTAGAGGAGATGAAGAAATGAACGGGCTGAATGATCTCAGATTAATCGGATGTGCACGCAATATATCAGTTACTGTCGCAACCATATTTGATCCTAATTTATTCGCAGTCAGCCACGCAGCTATGAGCAGTAAATAGCGCTTCAATCTATCGCATTCGTGATTATTATTACGCTTAACCGCATCCTGAAACAATGTAACAAGCATTTCAAAGAAAGCGGCTATTACGCTATCGGCAAAGGCTTTGCTCTGTTGGGCAACACAGATAATGCCAATTGCTGGAATCGCACACAAATCAGAAAAGTCGTCAAGCCAGTATTCAGGAGAGGGGGGGTTCATAGAGGTTCTGATAGAAATGATTTCCTGAGCAATAGTCGCAAAAATGCACTCATAATCATTTAATGCCGATGCGATCCATTTGTCTGTGAAGCCTGTTTCATCATTTAAGGCCTGCATATCGAGCCAAAATATATTCATAAGAGTCGTGGTGTATTGGTCCCATTCGGTCGCATTATTCAGAATGACACCATCTTTAAGAAGCTCAACCAATGGTTTGTGAAATATTGCAAGTGAGTCTCTCATCTCGCGGGCTCTATAAAGTAAAGATTCAATCGACATAGAATTGCCGCCTTCCTCAAGGCGTTGAGTATTCTCTTCCATACTACTTAATCTCATTTTGTGTAGGGCTACAAAGTAGCAACTCAACAATCGGTAGGGGGATGGCGAGCACAAACCAGTTACAGCTGCAAACGGCGAGATACCAGAGGGCGAATAATTGTTGATTTTTGTTTTGATCACATTGGTGAAGCTCTTCTCCCAAGCGGAAAGTAGGTGACTATCGCGATACGCTCGTAAGTTAGACCTTTCGCTTGTCCACTGCAGCGAAATATTAAGCAATGATTCCATCGCTATATTTACAATAATGTTGTGGTAGACGAACTGAGTTTTGGCGAACATAACTGCAATATTTTCAATTGCAGGGATAGTACCATATTCAACAGTGACGTCATGTCCTTTTTCTAGTAATGCTGCACCAACATCACCAAGGGCTCTAATAAGTTTCTGAATATAGGTTGTATTCTGTAATAATGCCGTTTGTGTAATTGTTTCGGTCAGCAGATCTTCCCAAGATGATATCAAACCATTCTGTCGAACACTGAACCGAGAATCCCCAGTGAATTCACAGGCTGACAGCATGATGCCGCGGATAGTTTGTGCAATTGAATCTAAATGCTTTTCACCACATTCATTCGCGGTTTGCTTTACAAGCAATTTGAATTCGTTGGTAAGATAAAGATTGAATGCATCACTTGTGCTGTGGCATGAGCTTCGACACAAATAATACGAGGATGCATATTGTTCTAGCTCTTTAAGCGAGTGCGAGGACTGTAATGCTGAGTTATCTCTTATTCCGCGTTTAATCATTTCAATTAATGCCTCAGCAGTACGTATTGCCTCATCCTGACAATCTTTTGCTACATCGAGAGGTGGACGATCTAGTGCTGCGGAACAACGATATAATCCTATAACATTGATGTGGATAAACCTTTTGAGCGTTGCCCCTCTGATATGAGGGTACGGATATTGCAACCAGAATAATCGTTTAATTACTCTTTCCGATCTATATCTGAAATACGGAATCAAAGACTCAGGATTAGATATAACCAACATAGTCCTGACGAAAAGTGCGACTGTTATAAATGCAAGAGCCAGAATTAGCACATGAATCACATCAGTCGATGACGAGCCCTTGGATGTCAGCACAAGAGTAATTGATGTGAGAAACAATATTCCAAGAAAGGCCCACACAACTGAATCAGCAATCCCCGCGCAGCGCTTTTCGATAAACGAAGGGACTAGGTTCGAAATACGGT
>CAZZBA010000304.1:0-5317 GCA_964652765.1 uncultured Victivallales bacterium
ACGGGGAAAAGGACAAGGCCACGCTCGACGGATGGAAGAAGTGCATCGACAACGCCCACCTTTTCGGCTGCGACATCGTCGGCGGATTCACTGGACGCCTGCGCGGCAAGCGCATCGACGAGAGCGTCCCCCAGTTCAAGAAGGTCTGGACACCGCTGGCCAAACGCGCGGCGGACAAGGGCGTGCGGATCGCCTTCGAGAACTGCGACATGGGTGGTACCTGGGCCACGGGCGACTGGAACATCGCCCACAACCCGACCGCCTGGGAGATGATGTTCGATGCCGTGCCGGCGGCGAACCTGGGCCTGGAATGGGAGCCATGCCACCAGATGGTCAGCCTGATCGATCCGATGCCGCAGCTCCGCAAGTGGGTCGGCAAGATCTTCCACGTGCATGGCAAGGATGCCACGGTTCATTGGGACGTTGTCCGCACCTACGGCGTCCATTCCTCCATGCACGGCGACATCGCCCTGCCGGGGCAAGTCCAGAAGGTACCGCCGTTTGCCTACCACCGTACACCGGGGTTCGGCGACAGCGATTGGACCGCGATCATTTCCGACTTGCGCAAGGGTGGATTCAAGGGCAGTATCGACATCGAGGGCTGGCATGACCCGGTCATGCGGCGGGCCCTGGAGATGAGCGGCCAGGTACGCGGGTTGAACTACCTCAAGGCCTGCCGCGGGGATTTTATCGCCAACCCTGTTGCTTAGATAACAAGGAGACAATTAGCCACAAAAGGCACATAAATCACAAAAGAGATGAATTTTGTCTATTTTGTGCTTTTTGTGGCAATAGACCAAGCAAACGGAGGATTAGGGAGACGGTTATGAAGAGGAAACTGAGAATGGGAATGGTCGGGGGTGGTCCCGGCGCCTTCATCGGCGATGTACACCGCAAGGCCGCCTGCCTGGACGGCGGGGTCGAGCTTGTCGCGGGCTGCTTCAGCCGCACGCCCGAGAAATCGCGCGAGATGGCGGATACGCTGTACCTCGACAAGAAGCGCTGCTACGACTCTGTCGACGCCATGATCACTGGCGAACTGGCACTGCCCGTGGGCAAGCGGATCGACTTCGTTTCCATCGTCACGCCCAACGACGGCCACTTCCCCATCGCCAAGGCATTCCTCGAGGCCGGTTTCCATGTCGTGCTCGACAAGCCGATGACCTTCGACCTGAAGCAGGCCATCGCCCTGCGCAAGATCGTGAAGAAAAGCGGCAAGGTGCTGGCGCTGACGCACAACTACACCGGCTATCCGATGGTCAAGCTGGCGCGCGATCTCGTCAAGCAGGGCAGGATCGGCAAGGTGCTCAAGATCATCGTGCAGTATCCGCAGGGCTGGCTGATCAACCCGATCGAGCGTGACGGGGCCAAGCAGGCCGAATGGCGGACCGATCCGAAGCGCAGCGGGGCGGCCGGCTGCATGGGTGATATCGGCACGCACGCCGAGAACCTGGCCGAGTACATCACCGGCCTGCGCATGACCGAGATCTGCGCCGATCTCGGCACGATGGTCGAAGGCCGCAAGCTGGACGACGATGGCAACTGCCTGGTGCATTTCGAGAACGGCGCCCGCGGCCTGCTCTTTGCCAGCCAGGTCTGCGTCGGCGAGCTGAACGCCCTGCGCATCAGCGTACACGGCACCGAAGGCGGACTCTCCTGGCAGCAGGAGGAGCCCAACGCGCTCAGCGTCTACGGCGGCGACGGCACGATCCACACCTACCGGCGCGGCACCGATGCGGTCGGCGCGGTTTCCCCTGCCGCCGCGCGGGCGACGCGGTTGCCGTTCGGGCATCCGGAGGCCTTCTACGAGGCGTTCGCCAACATCTACAAGAACGCCACCGACACCATCCGCGCCACCATCGACGGACGCGAGCCGGGGGAACTGGAGCTGGACTTCCCGAATGTCGAGGACGGTATCCGCGGTATGCAGTTCATCGAGACCGTCGTCGCCAGCAATGGACAATGGGTCGCCTTTCCGAAGGGATGAGGGGACAAGATTAAGGCGAAAGATTAGGTAGAAAGATTAGGGTAATTGTAATTCGACCCTTATCTTTCGCCTTAATCTTTTGCCCTAATCTCGGTAACATAAATTGTGAATAAATGGCCAACCGTAGACATGAAAGGAGCAAGATCATGAGCAGACCTGTGACGTTATTTACCGGGCAATGGGCGGATCTTCCGCTGGAGACACTGGCCGAGATGGCCGCCGACTGGGGCTACGATGGACTCGAGCTCGCCTGCTGGGGCGACCACTTCGACCCCGCCCTGGCGGCCAGCAGCAAGCGTTACTGCGCTGACCGGCATGCGCTGCTGGCGAAGTACGGGCTGAAATGCTGGGCGATCTCGCATCACCTGGCCGGCCAGCTTGTCAGCGACAACATCGACGCGCGGCACTACCAGTTCCTGCCGCCGGATGTCCCGCGTGATCCCAAGGCCGCCAAGGCATGGGCGGTCAAGACCATGAAGCAGACAGCCAAGGCCGCCGCCAACATGGGCATCAAGGTGGTCAACGGCTTCACCGGCTCGCCGATCTGGCACCTGCTCTACGCCTTCCCCCCCTGCCTGCCGGGGCAGATCGAGGCGGGTTATGAATCGTTCGCGAAAAGCTGGCTGCCGATCCTGGACGAGTTCGGGAAGCAGGGCGTCCGCTTCGCGCTGGAAGTTCACCCGACCGAGATCGCCTTCGATATCGCCTCGGCCCAGACGGCGCTTGAGGCGATCGGGCATCACCCGGCCTTCGGCTTCAACTACGACCCCTCGCATCTCGGCTACCAGGGGGTTGACTACGTGAAGTTCATCCGGCAGTTCAGCGACCGGATCTACCACGTCCACATGAAGGATGCCTGGTGGGATCGCGGCGACGGTACCGTCGGCGTGTTCGGCGGGCACACCAACTTCGCCGATCCTCGGCGCTTCTGGGATTTCCGCTCGCTCGGCCATGGCGATATCGACTTCGAGGACATCATCGTCGCCCTCAACGATATCGGTTACCAGGGACCGTTGTCGGTGGAGTGGGAGGATTCCCGCATGGACCGCTGCCACGGCGCGGAGGAGGCCTGCGACTTCGTGCGCAGCGTGGACTTCCCTCCCAGCAAGATCGCCTTCGACGCGCAGTTCGACAAGTAGGGTGATTAATAAGGGACGGGGGCCAGTCTCCTTCTCTTTTGCAACGGCTCACCGAGGACGGTTCGCCCTACCCTGAAAAAGGTAGGGCGAGGCGTCCCGCCAAGCCGCAGTGGTGTGGGTAGGGCGAGGCGTCCCGCCGAGCCGCGGCGCAAGGAAGTGATACTGATTTATAGAAAAAGGGCGGTCAGCCGTGAGGCTGCCCGCCCTTTTTCTTATTCAGCAGTACGCTTACGCCAGCGGCGTCAAACCGGGGCGCTCGACAATCTCGATCTCGATGTCATCCTTGGTGTCGATTTCCTTCTCGATCTCCTCCGCGGGAATCTGCTGGAACGTCGGCAGGTAGCGGTAGAAGACCTCCAGCATCAGCGTGCAGAGGATGGTGTCCATCACCTCGCCATTGCCGCCGCTATGCCCCGCCGCCGAGTTCCAGGAACCGATCTCATGGGGCTGCCCCTTATGGTCCACATAGCCGCTGGCATCCTTGCCAATCACCTTCTGCGCATTCGTCAGCGGCGTCTGGAACTGCTTATTCCAGTTGTCCCACACCGCGCCGCCTTCCTGGAAAAAAGCCTGGGTATTGTAGTACCAGTAATAGACCTTGGGGGTTTCCCAGTCGAACGCGAAGTTCTGTGCGATCATCGGCAGGGTATTGCGCACCTCCTTGCTCTTGGCTTCACCCAGGAACTGCATGCAGAGCGCCCCGGCTCCGGATAATCCGTGCGAGGCGCTCGGGCCTGTGTAACCGAAGCCGCCGTAGCCGTTGGCTTCTCCATAATTCTTTTTGAAGCCGAGTACCGCCTTCTTCATGCAGTCATCCAGCCCCTCGACATCATAGGAGAGCCCGGCGATCTTGGCCGCCTTGAGCGCCTGCACGCACCAGGCCATGTAGGAGGTGTCGTCGCGCGTCGTGGGCACAAGGTTGTAGTTGAACCCGCCGCTCGGGTTCTGCCCCTTGACGATCTCCTTCAGCGCCTTGATCGCGGCCTCCTTGACCGTCGGGTTCTTGGTCATGCCATATGCCTCAGCCAGCGCATAGGTTGCAATCGGATGGGTGTAGTCATGACCATCCGCCCCATTGAAATGCCCGTTGGGATGTTGAGCCTCGGTAAGGAACCGCATGCCGGATTCGACCACGTAGCCGAACTCCTCCGACTCCGGGGTGTCGCCATGCGCCAGATAGGCCAGCAGGGCCAGCCCCGTCATGGCTGGCTTGGTTGCCCCCCAGGATCCATCCTTGGCCTGGTTCTTCGCCAGCCAGCGCAACGCCCGCAGCACGGCGACCTGCCCCGCGCTGCCTCCGCCGTACTTGCCAAGGGCCGCCCCGCGCGCTCCCGGCGTGCGGCTACCAAGCATCCCTCGCATTTGCACAGGGCTCTTGATGATGGCTACCGAATCGAATTCCGCCGGCTGCACACTGGCGACATCGGCCGGTGGCGATACGGTTTCGGTAGGCAGCGAAGGCATATCGGCAGAGATATCCATCGTCACTTCAGTCGGTTCCGGCGTCTGCGGCGGATCAATATCAGGCTCGACGATTTCTTCCAGCTCCTCTATCGGTTCCGGTTCAATAACCGTTACCTCCATGACACTCACGGCTTTCGGCTCAATCTTTGAAAGCAAGACCATCATCCCGATCGCCAAAAGAGGCACGAACACCGACATGACAGGGGCCAGCAGGCGCAGCATCTGTAGTCTTGCCCACTTATGCTCACCACTCTCTATGGGTTGTTTCAGCCCCTCGGAAACGCGCTTCCACTTTTCCCTGAACGACATTTCATCAAATATCTTCATGAGATCATACTCATGCAGCCTGGTAAACAGATCATCTTGATCTATTTCATTTGAAATATCCGGATCTTCATTCATTGGATCACCCCCATTTTCATCGACACTGCCTGTAAAAGCTGTTTGCACCCTATAAACGCCAGCGATCACCCAACTATTAGGAAAATTTCCGGCTTTTTATCCTGATCGTAATCGCCGACAGACCGAAGACATTCTTTCGCTTATGTCAAAATCATGTTCTTGTGCATGCGGCTCGGCGGGACGCCTCGCCCTACCCTCCTGTCATGCGGCTCGGCGGGACGCCTCGCCCTACCTCCTGTCATGCGGCTCGGCGGGACGCCTCGCCCTACCTTTTCTGCTATTGGGTAGGGCGAACCGTCCTCGGTGAGCCGCGGCAAAAGAGAAT
>CAZZBA010000305.1:0-5308 GCA_964652765.1 uncultured Victivallales bacterium
GGAAAGTCTAGGTTTGTGATGTGCGGGTAGTCGCGTCCATCGGATAGGAAGATTTAAAGTGGGTCCAACCGCCCGAGGCTTGAAAAAGCCTCGGGCGGTTTTTTATTCTCTTTTTTCCACGCTAAAGAAAAAAGGACGAAGGACCCGATGGAAAAGGTACTGAATGGTGCGCATTTTTTCAAGCTGTTGCTGATGGTGGATGCCGATATGGCAAAGATGTCGCAAGTGACCGGCTGCGTCTATTGCGGCGGTAAGTTGCATTGCGGTAATTACCCGCGTAAACCACGCGGCGGGCCGGTGCCCGACGAGCGGTTCAGTTTTTGCTGCGCGAAATGCCGGAAGCGTAAAACCCCGCCTTCTGTGATTTTTCTTGGCCGCAAAGTGTATATCGGTGTGGTGGTGGTGCTGGCATGCGCCATGATGCATGGTCTTCATGCCAAGTGTGTTGAGCGGTTGCGTCAAGTGCTGAAAATTGACGAGCACACCCTGATCCGGTGGCGGGAGTGGTGGCGGGAAACATTTGTCGCGAGTCCCTTCTGGAAGGGTGCGCGCGGCCGGTTCTCGCCCGTGCTGGATGACGCCCGCATGCCGTTGTCTCTGGTGGAAGCGTTTCAGGGCGAAGTCGCGGAGAACATGGTGCGCTTGCTGGTTTTCCTCGCCCCAATCACGGTTGGCGCATTCCCGGGAGGTGGGGCTATGTGAGGGTGTGTATACGCCCGCAGAGGATGCCGACTGCCAGCGTGTAGTCGGCTATAGTAAACCCGTTGGCATCGCGAAAACACAGGTCCGAATAACGGACCGGAAAGGAAACAAGCGATGTCAAAGGATCGAGAACTGCCGACGTCGGGCCAATCCGGCGCTGACAACGTACGTGGTGATGTAAGGTGGGCGAACTTCCGTTTCAGCGTTATCGGGCCGCTCTTGGCGGCTCCGCCGGAACCAGGCGAGTTGCGGACGCAACTGGCTGAATTGGCTGGCAAACAGTGGTGCCATCCCATCACAGGAGCTTGGACCCGATTTGGCGCCTCGACCATCGAACGCTGGTATTACCGGGCCTTGAAAGCGCCGAAAAACCCGGTGGGCGTACTGGCGCGCAAGATCCGGCGGGACTGCGGCACGCATCCGAGTTTGCGCGCGTGCTGGCGGGACGCACTGCTGGCGCAGTATCAGCAGCATCGCTCCTGGAGTTACCGGCTGCAGGCCGATAACCTGATGGCTCTGGCCCGGACGAAGACCGACATGGGACCGGCGCCCTCCTATGTGTCGATCCGCCGGTACATGCAGGCGCACGGCCTGCTCAAGCAACCACGCGCCAGACGCCAGAAGACGGCCGGCACGCTGGCCGCTGAAGCCCGTCTGGATGCCCTGGAGGTCCGCTCTTACGAAAGCGCCTACGTCAATGCCCTGTGGCATCTGGACTTCCATGCCGGTTCGTTGCGTGTGCTCGCCCAGGATGGGTCGTGGGTCTACCCCCAGTTGTTGGGTGTACTGGACGATCATTCCCGCCTTTGCGCCCACATGCAATGGTATCTGGCGGAGACGGCGGAGAACCTGATCCACGGGCTTGCACAGGCCATTGAGAAGCGCGGCCTGCCGCGTGCGCTGATGAGTGATAACGGATCAGCCATGACTGCGGCCGAAACGCGCGAAGGGCTCGAGCGCCTGGGGATCCTGCATGAGCGGACGTTGCCTTATAGCCCCTATCAGAACGGCAAGCAGGAGGTATTCTGGGCGCAGGTGGAGGGGCGCTTGCTGGCCATGCTGGAGAACGCCAAGGATCTGACGCTGGCCAAGTTGAACGAAGCGACCTGTGCCTGGGTGGAACTGGAATACAATCGCAAAGTACACTCCGAGACCGACCAACCGCCACTGGAGCGCTTTTTGGCCAACAAGGATGTCGGACGACCATCGCCGTCCAGCGAAGAGCTGCAACTGGCCTTCACCGCGCAACAGGCACGCACGCAACGCCGCAGCGATGGCACGCTGAGCGTGGCGGGGGTGCGTTATGAGTTGCCTTCCCGCTATCGGCATCTGTCGCGGGTACACGTACGCTACGCGTCATGGGATCTGGCACGGGTGTATCTGGCTGACCCGCGCAGCGGACAAGTGCTCGAACGGATCTATCCCCAGGATAAGAGTAGCAACGCGGATGGCATGCGTCGCAGCAAGGAACCGCTCGTGGATGCGGGCTCGGCCGCCGCAGCCGCGCCATCCGGCGACGGGGTCGCCCCGCTGTTGCGCCAACTCATCAGTCAATACGCCGCCACCGGGCTACCCCCGGCGTATCTGCCGAAAAACGAAACGCCGTCTCGCAAGGAAAGCCAAGCATGAGCAAGAAACTACTGGCCCTGTATGCCTTGAAATACAACCCGTTCTGTCAGGAAGTGCCGACCTCGGCCCTCTGCGTCACGCCAGCCATCGAAAGCTTCTGCTGGCGTCTGGAACATCAAATCGGCGAAGGCGGCTTCGCCCTGATCAGCGGTGGGCCGGGCACCGGCAAAAGCGCGGTCCTGCGCATTCTGTCCGCCCGGATCGGCGCTCTGAGGGATGCCCGTGTCGGCATCCTCTCCCGCCCGCAGGCCTCCGTGGCCGACTTCTACCGCGAACTTGGCGATCTGTTCGGCGTCACACTCACCGCAAGCAATCGCTGGGGCGGCGCTAAGGCCTTGCGACAGAAATGGCAGGCACATACCGAGTCCTCGCTGCAGCGACCAGTGCTGTTGATCGATGAAGCGCAGGCCATGAGTCCGGCCGCCCTGTGCGAACTGCGCCTGCTCAGCAGCGCCGAACTGGACAGCCGTTCCTTGCTGACGGTGGTACTCGCAGGCGACGATCGGCTGGTCAGCAAGTTCCAAACCGAGGATCTGCTGCCGCTGGCCAGTCGTATCCGCTGCCGCCTGCGCTGTGAACCAGCCACGCCCGGACAACTCAAAGAGTGCCTTTGCCAACACATGCAGAAGGCCGGCAATCCCCACCTGATTCCGGCGACGCTCGTCGATACGCTCACCGAGCATGCCGCCGGTAACTACCGGGTGTTAATGAATATGGCCAACGATCTGCTGGCCGTCGCCCTGCACCGCGAATGCGATCATATTGACGAAAAGCTGTTCTTCGAAGTCTTCGCCCTGAATCCAAAAACAACCCGCGGCAGGAGCAAGTCATGAAAGACACAGCCACGCCCCGCGAGGGGTTGCCGTTCGCACGGGCCTGCGACCTGAGCGCCGCGCCGAGCCAATCGCCTTGGCTGGTGGAGGGACTCTGGGCCGAACAGGCGGTCGGCATCCTGGGCGGCGAGCCCAAATGCTGCAAGAGCTTCCTGGCGATGGACATGGCCGTCAGCGTCGCCTCCGGCGCCCCCTGCTTACGCCGGTTCCCGGTACGCCGCACGGGAGCGGTCCTGCTCTTTCCGGCCGAAGATGCGCTCACCGCCGTGCGGCAGCGCCTGGAAGGTATCTGTGCCGCCGCCCAGGCCCGGTTGCAGGATCTGCCCATCTACGTGATCACGGCCCCACGGCTATTGCTCGATCTGCCGCAGGACCGTGATCGACTGCGGGAAACGGTGGCGGCCGTGAAACCCACGCTGCTCGTGCTGGATCCGTTCATCCGTTTGCATCGAGCGGATGAGAACGCTTCCAAGGAGGTCGCGCCACTGCTGGGGTACCTGCGCGAACTGCAACGCGAGTTCCAGGTCGCGATCGTGCTCGTACATCATGTGCGCAAACGTTCCGGCAAAGACCGGCCAGGGCAAGCACTGCGTGGTTCTTCGGATCTGCACGGCTGGGGTGATTCCAACCTCTACTTGCGCCGCACGACCACGCGTCTGGTTCTTTCCATGGAACAACGTGCGGCGGCGGCAGCGGACGATGTCGATCTGGAACTGCTCGCCAACGGTCCTGCGCTGGCGCTAACGGCCCGAGATCTGCCACCGCCAACTGCGGAAGGCCCCCCCGCTTCCGCTTCAGAACGCATCCTGCGGGCCTTGCAAGGCGCAACCCATCCGATGACCATGCAGCAACTGCGCCAACGCTGCGCTCTGCGGACGACCAGCCTCTGCGAGACACTCACCTTGCTCTGCCAAGCTGGACGCGTCCAACGCGGACCGAAAGGCTACACCCTGACGGCGGCCGTTTCCGTTTCCACACCCCCTATAGGGAGCACGGGAAACGGAAACGGGAAACAAACGGCCTCGGCTGCGAAGCTGCAAGAACTACCCCTCTTCTCCGGTGAAACACAAGCGGGCTCTGCGGGGACGCAACCTGCCCAGGGATAACCGGAAAGGAACGACGCCATGGCGTCCGCGGGGAGGTCGGCGAGTCCGGCCTCCCCGCTTCTTTGCTGCCGGGATGTCGTTCCTTGCCATGCCCCAAAAAATCCCGTCCCCCGGTAAGCCTGGCACCTTTCCATCACTTTCCTTGGTCGCAACTCCATCAAAAATCGAGATCACTCTCAATCACGAGGGGCTATCCGCCGTGAGCGAGCAATGGAGGCTTGTTCGGCCAGCCACCCCGAGGCGACAAGTTGGTTGGCAGCATCCAGCGAAAAAGGACAAGCTACGGCTGACAGTTCATCATGATCCCGTTTTGTTGGCGGATAAGGGTGTGCATCCAAAAGGACATCGGCTATGGCAGGAAGCAGGATATCCAGCAGAGCCTCGGTAATCGGCTTCTCGGTTAAGGGATTCGCAGTTATGGGCTTCGCAGTTAAGCCTGACTGGATTTGCTGCATGGAGGAGCAAGACTTGGGTGCCTCTTCTTTTCCCTTAATGCGTGTTGTATTCGAAGATTCGATAGAATCGTGTGTGGCAGCCTTACACACACTTAACTCTAATTCTTTACTCTTAATACAATACTCTATATGAGACTGTCGTTTCTGACCGAGTTCTCTGTCACTTTTGACCGAGTGCTCTGTCATTTCTGACCGAGTGGTCGGTCGTTTTTGACAGTCAGGCTTGGCCCGCAAAAGGCAAGCGGCTATCGCCGAACCATCCTCATCGAACCCGAGTAGCTGTACTACCGACTCCCAAGATCTGCCCAGATGTGACCGTGCCTTCCAGACCCGCCTGTATACTCCTGCGTCATCGCCAGCATCAACTGCACGATAGAATGACTTCTGTGGCACCCCCCAAGCCGTCATCAGATCGCTTGGCTTGTCGAAACATTGGCCGTTATTCTTCCGCTCCCAATAGCGGATACGCCAATAGATCATCCATGAAATGGGATTGTCGCAAATAGACCTCTGCCATGCGAGAATGCGACTGTCAATCCACGGTGCCTCCACGGCCTCATGTCTGGGTGCTGTCATATATACC
>CAZZBA010000306.1:0-5285 GCA_964652765.1 uncultured Victivallales bacterium
AGGTGGTTGGCGAGTCCGACTGGGACTATGCGCGTGACTGCAAGGTGCCGGCTGGAATTCTTGCGGAGGAACGGATCCTGCTGCATTGCGACGGGCTCGATACGTTCGCCGATGTGGAGATCAACGGCAAGGCGGTCGCCTCCACCGATAACATGCACCGCACGTACGAATGGGATGTCAAGCCGTTGCTCACGGCGGGCACGAATGCCATCCGGGTGCGCTTCCGTTCGGTCAATGACTATACCCGAGCCTGCTTCAAGCAGCGGGCGCTTTACTCGCGCGTCAGTGAGTCGCACCCGGACGTCTATCCGGCGTTCGTGCGCAAGGAAGCGTGCAACTTCGGCTGGGACTGGGGCACGATACTCGCCACCTGCGGCATCTGGAGGGCCATCCGGATCGTCGGCTACAGCGTGGCGCGCATCGAGGATGTGGCCATCGAGCAGGAGCATCGGAAGGCTGAAGGCGGAAAGCGGAAAGCGGAAGACTCAGTGACGCTGGGTGTCGCGTGCCGCGTGTCGCGTACGGATCGTCAGGCCGTGTCGCTGCGAGTGACTGTGCGCGACCTTGATCTCGTGGTGGCGGAGCAGCAGGTGGCGGTCGATGCCGAGTCTGTGCGCGTGGAGCTTCCCATCGCCAAGCCCCGTCTCTGGTGGCCAAACGGAATGGGTGACCAGCCGCTTTACGACGTGACTGTCGAACTGTTGGATGCCAATGGTGCCGTACTTGATACGCAGTCCAAGCGTATCGGACTGCGCACGCTGCGGCTTGATCGTCACGCCGACCAATGGGGCGAATCCTTCCAGTTTGTCGTCAACGGCGTCCCGTTCTTCGCCAAGGGGGCCAACTGGATCCCGGCGGATGCCCTGATGGGACGCCGCACACCGGCGGATTACCGGCGGCTGATCGCGGACTCGGCCGCAGTCAACATGAACATGCTGCGTGTCTGGGGCGGCGGCATCTACGAGGATGACTGCTTCTACGACATCTGCGATGAACTGGGCATCTGTGTCTGGCAGGACTTCATGTTCGCCTGCATGGCTTATCCCGTCTGGGATAAGACGTTCCTTGATAATGTCGCGCTTGAGGCGCGTGACAATGTGCGTCGCCTGCGTCACCACCCCTGCATGGCGCTCTGGTGCGGCAACAACGAGATGGAACAGCAGGCGGTCCGGCATGACCCGACGCCAAGGCACATCGGTTTCGAGGAGTACGGTGTGCTCTTCGATACGCTGCTGGGTGACATTGTGCGGGAACTCAATCCGGCCACGGACTACTGGCCAAGCAGTCCGCACTCCCCGCATGGCGACCGTGCCAACTACAACAACCCCGAGTGCGGTGATGCGCATTTGTGGGATGTCTGGCATGGGAAGAAGCCGTTCGAGTGGTACCGCACCTGCGGGCACCGCTTCAACAGCGAGTTCGGGTTCCAGTCTTTCCCGGAGCCGAAAACGGTTTTGGGTTATACCGAGCCGCAGGATCGCAATGTCACCACGGCAGTCATGGAGCATCACCAGCGCTCCGGTATCGGCAACACCACGATCATGCAGTACATGCTCGACTGGTTCCGGTTGCCGTGTTCCTTCGAGATGACGCTCTGGGCCTCGCAGATCCTGCAGGGAATGGCCATCAAGTATGCCTGCGAGCACTGGCGCCGCAGCATGCCGCGCGGGATGGGGACGCTCTACTGGCAGCTCAACGACGTGTGGCCGGTGGCAAGCTGGGCCTCGATCGACTACCACGGCCGATGGAAGGCGCTGCATTACATGGCGCGGCATTTCTTCGCCCCGGTACTGGTCAGTGGCCTGGAGGATGTCAAGGCGGGCACGGTCGAGGTGCATATCACCAGCGACCGGCTGAAGGCGTCCACCGGTACGCTGAATTGGGTGGTGACCGATGCGGCGGGACGCAAGCTGGTTGACGGCACGAAGGCGGTGCGCACGCCGGTCAATGGCGACCGCAAGGCGACCACGCTGAAGCTGGCGTCGCTGCTGGCTGAGAAAGGGCCGCGCGACCTGATCGTCTGGCTGGAGCTTGATGTCAAGGGCGAGCCGGTATCGACCAACATGGTGACGTTCGGACGCCCGAAGCATATCGAGCTGGCTCGGGATCCCGGACTGACGGTGGCGACGACCGCCAACAAGGATGGCAGTTTCCGCGTGAGCCTGAAGGTCAAGCGTCCGGCGCTATGGTGCTGGCTGGAACTGGAGGGGGTGGATGCGCGTTACAGTGACAACTTCCTGCATCTGCGTCCAGGACGCACGGTCATCGTGACCGTGACCCCGGCAGGGCCGATGACGGCGAAAGTGTTCGAGCATGCCTTGAAGGTGAATAGCCTGGTCGATACGTTCGCATAGGGGAGAATTTCTTCATTGATATATGTGTTGATATTTCTTTCCGGGTTTGCGGGGCTGGTCTACCAGGTCCTTTGGATGAAGCAGCTTGGCCTGCTGTTCGGCAGCACATCGCATGCTGCCGCGGTCACGCTGGCGGCATTTTTTGCGGGGCTGGCGGTGGGGGGCTGGTTCTGGGGACGGCGGGCAGCGCGTATGCGCAATCCGCTGCGGGCGTATGCCTGGCTGGAGGCTGGCATTGCGGCTGCCGCCATGCTTTACTTTGTGATCCTCGCGCTTTTCTACCGCCTCTACCCGGCCCTTTATCAGCATGTCGATGCCGGAGCCATGCTGCTGGTCGTCAAGTTCGCGCTGGCCTTGCTGCTGATCTTCCCTCCGGCCTTCTGCATGGGCGGCACGATGCCGGTCATGGGGCAGCATGTGATCCGTAACCTCGACCGGCTTGGCGTGATCTCGGCGCTGCTGTATGGCGTCAATACACTGGGGGCGGCGCTGGGTGCCTATCTCGCCGGCTTTCACCTGCCCTTGTGGCTCGGATTCAATGCCACCTGCGGCGGGGCGATGGTGATTACCGCCGGTGTGGCGGCGGCGGCCTTCCGGCTGTCACACAATACCGTGCCTCCTTCAGTCTTGCCCAAGGTAAAGGCTGCTGCCGTCGAGTTGCCTCACAACAGCAAAGGCCGCTGGCCGCTGCTGGCGGTTTGTTTCCTGTCGGGTTTCGGCGTACTGGCCCTCGAGGTGCTCTGGACGCGCATGTTCACCCAGGTGCTGGAGAATTCCGTCTATACGTTCTCCGCCATCCTGGTCGTGGTCCTGGTCTGCCTGGCTGGCGGGGCGCTGATCAGTTCCCTGCTGGCGCGGCTGGCGGTGCCGCCGCGTTACCTGCTGGCCGTCCTGCTGTTGCTGGGTGGGGCTGCGGTATCGGTGACGCCGTTTATCTTCATGCACCTTACCGACAATCTTCAGATCCTGATCTCCATGGGAACCTGGGGCGAGTATGTGCTGTTGATTTTCAGGAATGTGGTCCTGTCCATCGGATTGCCGGCACTGGTGCTCGGGACGGTGTTCCCGTTCCTGATGAAGGCGGAGGAGAGGTATGCCGGTTCGGCAGGCCGGAGCATTGGCGCACTGGTCTCGGTCAACACGGTCGGTGCCGTGCTCGGGGCGCTGGTCTGCGGATTCGTGTTTCTCGAATGGCTCGGCATGTGGCGCACGATGCAGGTGCTGGCGGTTCTTTACCTCTTCGGTGCACTGCTGTTTCCCCTGGGCTGGGATGGCAAGGGTATCGCCATCAAGCTGTCCGCGGTCCTGATGCTGTTGCTGCAGTTTTCCGCGCTGGATCCCTCGGGGCTGCCGATCAACAGCATCGACAGCATGCGCCCGGACGAGGTCATCCTGGAAACCTGGGAAGGCAGCGATTGCACGGTTGCCGTCGCGCAGAGCCGCCATGGTTTGTCGATCAAGATCAACTCGCATTACGGCCTGGGTTCAACCGGAGCCCTGATGCCGCAGAAGATGCAGGCGGATCTGCCCCTGATGGCCTATCCGCAAACCGAAAGCATCTTCTTCCTGGGGGCGGGGACCGGCATCACCGCCGGCAGTGCGCTCGATCCGCAGTTCGAGAACGTCAAGCGGGTGATCGCCTGCGAGCTGGTGCCGGAGGTCGTTACCGCCGCGAAAAAGTACATCACGAATGTGAATGGTCATGACTTCACCGGCGGGCTGTTTTCCGATCCGCGTTCCCGTGTGATGGTCGAGGATGGGCGGCATCACCTGATGGCTTCCGGCGAGCGGTTCGACGTGATCAACTCCGACCTGTTCGTACCCTTCCGATCCGGAGCCGGTAGTCTCTACAGCCTTGAGCATTTCGAGAGCGTCAAGGCCAGTCTCAATCCCGGCGGGGTCTTCTTCCAGTGGCTGCCGCTCTACCAGCTTACCGAGTACGAGGTCATGATCATCGCCCGGACCATGCTCGAGGTGTTCGACCAGGTCACGCTCTGGCGCAACAACTTCCAGCCCGGCGAGGAAGTCATCGCCATGGCCGGCCACCGGGATGCAGTGCCGTTGCCCGCAACCGACCTTGACAGCCGCGAGGACAAGCAGGTCGCCGTGGCCGGGAAGGGGATGCACGACCTTGACCGGCTGCAGTTGCCACTGAATTCGCAGACGATCCTGTTCTTTTATGGCGGCAACATGACTGCCGCCCGCGAATTGTTTGACGGTTACCCGCTGAATACGGATGACAAGCCCTTGATCGAGTACATGTCCCCGCGCACGTATCGCAACCGCAAGGAGACCGCCATCCCCTGGTATGTCGGGCCTCGTATCGCGCAGTTGGTCGATGCGATCCAGCAGCTTTGCCCGCCCGAGGGGGATCCGTTCCTTGCCAACCGCTCTGCGGATGACCGTCGACTGCCTGTGGCCGGGGCGGCCTACCACTGGGCTCGATTATGGGAGGTGATCGGTGACCCGGCCAAGTGCCAGGCGGCCTGGGCGCGGTTCTTGCGTGAGTGGCTGGCGGGGGAAGACTGATAATGGGAAAGCATGAAGTTTATCAGCGGACGCTCCAGTCTATCGAGGCTCTGATCGAAGGCGAGTCCGATCCCGTCACCGTGATGTCCACGGTGGTCTGTGAACTCTTCCATGCCTTTGATTACATCAACTGGGCGGGCTTCTACCGGCGCATTGATGCAGACACCTTGAAAGTGGGTCCCTATCAGGGCACTCATGGCTGCCTCACCATCAATATCCAGCGTGGTGTCTGCGGGGCCTGTGTGCGTGCCGCTGCGGTGCAGATCGAGAACGATGTGTCCAAGGCCGTCGATCACATCGCCTGCTCGGCCGATACCCGGGCGGAGATTGTCCTGCCGGTTTTCGATCACTCGGGTGCCGTTATTGCAGTACTGGATATTGATTCAACCGTCCCCGATGTGT
>CAZZBA010000307.1:0-5264 GCA_964652765.1 uncultured Victivallales bacterium
TAGTGATGCCACCACTGCCGCTAAGCACGGAGCCAATCGATATACTTGCAGAATTCGTAGCAACAGATATGCCTCCGCTCTGGGTGAGGATACCGCCGTTGAGCGTGTAGGTGCCGGTGAAGTTACCGAACGTCACGGTGCCAGCATTGACCGAGCCGAGCGTGATAATTCCTCCCGCCGTCCCTGTACTGCCGATTGTGGCGTTGTCGGGGGTACCGTTGTTCCATGTGGTATTGGTCGAGCCATTCCACCACTGGTTGGCATTGAGCCACGTGCCGGCTCCGTCCGTCTGGCCCGCGGTCACGCCATTCGCATCCCAGGTCAAATCCGCAGCCTGCGCCTTGACGGCCAGAAGCCCCAGCCCGACCACTACCATTCCAGCCAACCAGACAGATGCTATTTGTTTCATAACGGATCCTTTCCTGCGGGTAGCAGTACAACCTTGAATAATCTGGCGATTACTTTACTCCTTTAAGACCCCACTGGCAACACGTTATTCAAGCCAACAAGATGAAACAATCGCGACAATGGTTAGCGGTCCGCATTCAGACTGAAGACCGTAGACTGAAGACTGAAGACCTTGCACGACGCGGACGGGGTTTAACCCGTCCAGGCACCACCAACCACGCCAGCCCGCCAATTGGAGGGCGAGCGCTTGCCGGGCGTAGCCATGCGAAGACTGGTCCTCGCGAGCCGCGTCCGGCTTACAACGCTGCGGACGGGGATTCGTTCGTGAGTTCGCCTTGCCAGAGGCTTTGCAGGAAGTCCTGCCAGGGAAGAATATGCACCCCCTCATCCGTGACGCGCGCGTGCGTTTCGAGACTAACGAGTATCAACCGGTTGACCTGCGGATATTCACGGCGAAACGCAAGGAGATGCCGCCAATCGTTGCTCTGGATGCGAGTTTTCCCTTTGACCTCTATCGCCACATTCGCATCGCCCAATACGAAATCAACCTCTATCCCGCTTGATAAACGCCAATAGGATATATCGTAGGGGATGGGTTGGCAACGACGATGCACGGAAAGCTCGTGGAAAATCCAGTTTTCGAAAGCCTTGCCGAATACATCGCTACCAGGCTCAACGCGATGCCGCCTGATGAGATGATTCACAACGCCGACATCATGAAAGTAGAACTTCGGGGCATGCTGCACACGGCGCTTGGCCCGGCGCGTGAAGGCAGGTAGCAAAGTGCCGATCAGCGTATCTTGCAAGATCTCATAATAACTTCTCACCGTCGCCGAGGTAACACCGCATTCACGGCCGATATTGCTGAAATTGGTAACCTCTGTATCCCCGATCGCCGCGGCACGGAGAAATTCTGAAAAAGCAGGCAAACTGCGAGTCAGGCCTTCTTCCAGAATTTCCTCCTTCAGGTAAAGATCCACATAGGCAGCAATTTTCCCAGGAGACGCGTTAGATAGGTAATGTGCCGGCAAGGTTCCGTTATTGAGCATTCGATCCAGATCAAACGTCTCGCCGATCTCATAAGCAGAAAGCCCCAGCAATTCACGCCGGAGTGCTCGCCCCCCGAGCAGATTTGCATGCGAGCGACGTAGCTTTCGTGCGCTTGATCCGCACAACGCAAAGCGGCGGTGATCCTCCTGCATGAGATAGTGGACCTCATCCAGTAAGTCAGGAACTTTCTGGATCTCATCAATCACAATCCATTGAGAAATCGGACGCGTCCGAACCCTCTCACGCAAAAGGGCGGGGCTACGCGCATACCGCATACGTTCATCCGTACGCAGCAAATCAATACGGAATGCATCCGGCAATCGCGCTTTAAGCAGGGTTGTCTTGCCGGATTGTCGGGGGCCCCACAAAAAAAATGTCTCGTCAGGAAAGCAAAGTTGTCGAAGTATATTCATAGCGGCACTATTAAAATACATGTAATTTTAAAATACAACTATAAATAGAGGCACATGCACGACGCGGACGGCGTGGAGTCCGTTCCGGGAGGGAATGCGGAATTCAGACTGAAGACCGAAGACTGAAGACCACTTGCACGACGCGGACGGCGTGGAATCCGTCCCTCCCAGGTCTTCCGTCTTCCGTCTTCGGTCTGATCCTCTTTCCCGATTTCGACTTAACCCCCGCCCCCCCTCCTACCGGAAGCGGAACGTCGAGCCGCCGCCGATAAGCTCTATATTGACATATAGCGTGTTGTCTTCAACCTCGAGGGCCCCCTTGTAATCCGTATTACCGAATACGGGAGCGCCGCTGGGCGCCTTACCGGAACTTGAAAACCGATCCTCCGCCGGCTGTGATGGACGCGTTGGTAATCGATGAATCAGCCAGACTGTAGTTGGCCGGCAGTCCGCCGTTGATTCCAGGCGCCAGCGTGTAAGTGACCGTCACCGAATAAGCCGAACCCACCCCCGAACTTGGATACGGCGACGCCGTTCCTGTCGCCGTCACCGTCTCGCTGCCAACAAAGCCGGACAGCGTGCCTACCGTCACCGTCCCGGGGGCCGTAGTGCCGTCAGCAATTTTGATCACCGTTGGCGCCGTGATGCTCAACGCCTTCGGAGTCACTGTTAGCGCGGTGCTGGTGTTATTGGCAGCGGCGTTCAAGCCGATTCCTGCATTCCCCGCATAGGCATAGGTGATGGTGTAAGGCGAACTGCCCACGCCGTTCGTAGCCAGCGACGCATGGTTGTAGGTAATGGTGAACGCGCCACTGCCGCCGCTCACGGTGCCGTTTACCGCCTGACTATTGATAGTGGCCGTCACGGTGTCTCCATCAGCCGCATAAACCGTCGCAGGGCCGGTGCCGCTGCTCAGCGTGCCGCCCAGGCTCACGCTCGCCGTACCGTAGGTGACGCTTTGGCTTGCCGTCAGTGCGCTGAAGACCGGTGTGGCCTTAACAACCAGGTCAACGTGCCCGGCGGAACCGGTGGTCACGCTGATGCTGGCGGTATAACCACTGGCCAGCAACGTCCCCGCAATAGTGGGTGTGCCAAACGTGCCGGTATTTGCCAGCGTGCCGGTGCAATCCAGCAACCGATACGTACCCGCCGCCAGCGCCGCACCTGTCACATTCACCGTCACCGGATTGGCATTCAGGGTCAGGTCACCCGTGACACTGATTTTGCCGATGGTCGAGGAAGCACCGCCCGCAGCCTGGAAGGAGAGCAGCGCGCCGGTGTCCAGGATCACGGTCTGGCTGGTCGCCGTCATGGCTGCGGTGCCCGACGTGCTGCAGCACGCCAGCGTCTGCACAGGACTGCCGGTGATCGTAATGCCCGCCACCGAGACGTCAAATGTGGCGCTGGCCGCGATACTGATGGTCGGCGTGGCAGGAATGGATGCGCCACTGGCCAGCTTCAGCGTGCCCGCACTGATAACCGTCGGCCCCGTATAGGTGTTCGCCGCGTTCAAAACTGTCATCCCGCCACCGATCTGACTAAATCCCCCCGCCCCGGTAATCGCTGCCGTCGAGAAATGCGTGCCCTGCGTTACCGTATCGCTACGGTTCACCGCGAAGACCGCTTCGGAACCCACACTGATCGCGCTGCTAGTGCTGAGTGTTCCGACCGCGCCTCCGCTACCGAGTTGCAGCGTACCGGCCGTGACGGTGGTGCCGCCGATGTAGGTATTTGCGCCGGAGAGCGTCCAAGTGCCGGCACCGGTTTTGGTGACGGTGCTCGAGCCCTCGATCACCTTGCTGATGGCTCCACTGCCCGCGCCATCAAGCGTGAGACCGGTGTTGTTTTGGATGTTGCCATAGCCGCCGTCTCCATTGATTCCCCAAGCTTGCCCGGAGGGAGAGGATGCCCTGAGAGTGGCGCCACCGGTGCCGAGAGTGAAATTACGATTGGAGTCATTGGCGTCGGCGCTATTTCCTGTGTACTCGATGATGCCTCCGTTGATGACGACGCGCGCGCGCCCGTGATCGAGTTTGCCAAGACTTCCCGCCGCATCATAATCCCAGCCACTAAGGCGGAGGGTTTTCCCGGCTGCCACGGTTACGACAGGTGTATTGATCCAGGCTGCGTTGTAGAGCTTGCCAGCGGAACCGATTTCCAGCGTACCGTCGGACACCGTGGTGTTGCCCGTGTAGGTGTTGACGTTGCTCAAGACCACCGTCCCCGCGCCGGACTTCGTCACAACGTAGGTCGTGGCGTCCATGCCGGTGGGATTCTGGATAATGCCGGAGAAGGTCACTTGACCCCCGGCGATCGCGGTGAGCGTCACCCCGCGCCCGGCCTGACTGTTGGTGCCCAGAATGATATTGCCAGAGAACTCGGAATTGTGGGCCGTATTGCCACCAAGCGTCAGCACCCGGGTTCCGGCATCCGTGGTGTTACTGGTAGGCAGGCGAATGTTCCGGCTGAGGGTGAAAGCACCTTCCGTCAGGATACTGGCATTCACATTACCGTCTGCTACTCCCAAACTAACTTCGGAAGAGGCGCTCCCCAACGCGCTATTGTGACCAATCAGCAGCGTGCCACCTTGGACAGTGGTGGTGCCGGTATAAGTATTGTTGCCAGACAGCTTCCAGATGGAGGCATCGGCATTTTTGACCAGGTTCAGCTGATCGTCAACACCGTCAGAGGGCTGAATGACACCCTGAATTTCGTTGGCGCTATCAGCGAAAGTCCCGCCTAAGGTAAAGGTAAACACGTTGTTTGCGGAAGAGGAAGCCATGTTAAACGTGAGCGCATCGAAAATCAGCGCCCCCGTGCCGTTATTTAAGAGGCGGAGAGCGGCGGCGGCGCTAATGTTGTAGGCTTGGAATGTGAAGGTGCGATCTGAGGTATTTCCAGAACCAATGTAGATGAGTTGCTTCTCGCCGTTATATCGTCCCACAGAAATATTGCCACCCGTGCCAACACTGCTGGTGCTGCCCGTGTCAGGAATCGTGTTGATGATCAGCGTGCCGGCGTCAAGTGTCGTAGTGCCACTGTAGTTGTTGAGGCCGGAGAGGGTCAGAGTCCCGCCGTTGACGGTGACTGGACCGGTGAAGGTGTTATTGCCGGAGAGAATCCATTTGCCGCCGCCGGCCTTGGTCAGGCTGATGACCGCGCTGGTTCCGTTGGTGATCGCCCCGGCGAAGGTGTTGTCGCCGGCGTTGCTGCCGCCCAAGGTGAGGGTCTTCGCGCCCGCAGCGGTGACGGACAATGGCTCATTGAATGCAACTGCGCCAGAACCGTTTACATTATACGTCAAACTCCGAGTGCTTGCCAGCTCAAGCTGGCGAGTGCAGCGGTTCCAAATATGCGGTTCTGCCGGGGTTGTGGTGAATGCCGCGGTGAAGT
>CAZZBA010000308.1:0-5256 GCA_964652765.1 uncultured Victivallales bacterium
CATCCGAATTCATAGACCACTACATATGGACGTCACCTTACTCAACCCGATAGTCGCTTTCGCTAAAGCTACGCCGGACAAGACGGCGGGACACGCGGATGGACGGGCAGGGTGCCCGTCCTACGTTCAATTGAACCGAATCTGGCAAGCGTCCTCGCGAGCCGCTGTCCCTCCCGCTGTGTACTCCGGGGGTGCTGTATTTATGACTTGATACGCGTGCTTCTGATGGTTATATTATCACCACGATGAATTACGAGATCCGGGTTAAGAAGAAGGTTGCGCGTGGTCTGCGAAAGCTGCCAGGTGATGTCCAGAAGCTCTTCTTCCTGCTTATCGCGGATCTCCAGATTGACGGTCCGGTCCAGAAGAACTGGCGTAACTTCTCGCCACTTGGAGATGATCGGTACCATTGTCACTTGAATTACCGGTACGTGGCATGCTGGACATTCAGGAAAAATGAAATAGTGATTGAGGTGTATTATGCTGGCTCTCGTGAAAAAGCCCCATATTGAGATTTCGCTTCACGGCGAACAGGTTGCCGAGCTTGTGGAATGGATCAGGAAGAAATTCGAGGTCACCGTCCTTGCGGAAGACCCTGCGGATGGGTTCGTCTCGATTGAGAAGACTGATTACTGGAAGGAAATGGAGAAAAACCGCGTCGGCAATCTCCTTGCCGGTGCCCGGCTGAAGGCGGGTCTGACGCAGGCCCAGCTTGCCGGGAAACTTGGCATCCGCCAGAACATGATCAGTGATTACGAGCGTGGTCGCCGGACGTATTCCGATGACATGGCTCGGCGTCTGAGCAATACGCTCAATGTCAAGGAAGAGCACCTGAGATACGGCAGCAAACAGAGTGCGGATAGTTGAAAACGAAGTCCGCACAATACCGTGCGTTCTGCTTGAGAGGTAAGCAATGAAAAAGTGTCCATTCTGTGCTGAAGACATCCAGGACGAGGCGATCAAGTGCAAGCACTGCGGTGAATTCCTGGACGGGGCCGGCCGGCCTTCGCGGGACGAGCCGAAGCTGCCATGGTATTTCAAGACATCGTTCATTGTCCTCGCGATTTGCTTTGTGGGACCTTTTGCATTGCCGTTGATCTGGTGGCGGCCGAATACGAAACCAGTCTGGAAAGTCGGACTGTCGATCGGCGTCCTTGTGCTCAGTTGGCTCTTGTACCAGGCAACCCTGACATCGATCAACACCTTGAAACAGTACTACGATCTGATGATGACGTTTTGAAGTGGCTTGCAGTAAAGGGAAAAGACTTAATGGTTGTTCGGCGGGTAGAATATGAATGAGATGCAATTCTTGGGTAACCCACTTCCTCCAATATGGTACGGAGTCGTTCTGCATTTGTTTCTTGTAAGTTGCGCAACGATCATTGTCGCACGCATGCTCGCAGAGTTCAGAATTCGTCACGGCAAGGGGGTTATTGTCTGCACGATAGGACTCGCGATTGGGTTCTGTTTCGACTACTTGGTTTGGCGGGGAAACGTCAATTACGACTTCAACGAAGGATTTGCCCAAATTGCGATCCCTTGGGACAACCTCTGTCGCGGTTCTTTTGGGACAGAAGATCTGATAATAGTTGCTTTATTGTGGTTTGCCCCACCGGTTATTGTGTCCATCCTATTTCGGTGGTTGTTTGGGCAGGCACCCGGAACGCATATTGGAAAGAAACAGGAACGCTTGATTAACCTAAACGAATAGGATAGTGTTCTGTCACCAAAAGGACGAATTTTATGCCGACTATTCTGCGAATAGGGCCATATCGGTTTTTCTTCTTCAGCGAAGAGCGCGGCGAACCGGTTCATGTCCACGTCATTCGAGAGCAGACGGAGGCGAAATTCTGGCTGAGTCCAACCGTCAGGGTCGCCGTGAACGAGGGCTTCGCGCAACATGAATTGCGTAAGATCCTGCGGCTGGTTGAGGCAAACAGGGAGATGATTGAAAATGAGTGGACGAGCCGTAAAAAATCAAGCCGAGGTTAAGCTGGTCACTTCCGAAGGGGTGTATCTGGTGATCGAGAATACAGGGTATTTCGCCTCGTTCACCGATTTCCCGTATCTGGCCGATCTGCCTTCCGCTCAGGTTTTCGGTGTGCAATATTGCGGACACGGACACGTTCGATGGGAGGAGGCCGACATCGACCTGCATACGAGTATCCTCGCTCATCCCGAGGATTTTCCATTCCGCATGCAGACGATGAAAGCCGCCGCATCGGAGATGGGCCGCCGGGGCGGTTCTGTCAAAAGCGCCCGCAAGGCCCTTAGCAGTGCCGCCAACGGAGTCAACGGCGGACGTCCACGCAAGAACCAAATGGCGGTCTTGACATGAGGGTGAACGATATGAAGAGTGACGCGTTTGTTGAGTTTGTCGTTGACCAGATGAGCGTTGCCGGGCACATTGCCTCGCGGAAGATGTTTGGTGAGTATGCGATTTAAAAACAAAAAAGGAGACGATATATGAGCAAGTTGAATGTGGAACTGTGCCCGGAGACCGGGATCTGCTCGATCATCAAGGCGGACGGACGGAAGATTGACCTGATGCCGGATGAGGTTGCCGCCGTGCGCGAGGCCGCCAATAATCCGGATGCTGTCAGGACGACGCTTGCGGAGATCGACGCTACCTTCGCAGGGAAGCTTGACCTGGCAGAGATCGCCGCGCTGTCGAAGAGGCTGAAATAGCGGATGCCTGTTTCGCGGGGAGGGGCGGCGGGTGAGGATGTTGTTCATACTGGCGTTCATCGCCAACGTGGCGCTGACCCTGGTTTCGCTGGCGGTGTTACCCGACCGTGTCGCCATCCACTTCGGGGCCGATGGGATCGCAGACGGCTGGGCGTCCAAGGACGCGAATGCCTTTACAATGACCGGCATGCACGTCCTGCTGTTCTGCATATTCTACTTCTCGCCGCGGCTGATGCTCCTGTTCCCGGCCAAGTGGATCAACCTTCCAAACAAGTCCTACTGGTTGCAGCCGGCTGTCCTGCCGAGAACCAAGGCGAAGATATCCAGTCTCATGTGGCAGTTCGGCACGGCGATGTTCTTGTTCCTTCTCATGATCGGCATCCTTTCGCTCCAGGCCAACCTGGCGCCAACGGCTCGCCTGGATCTCGGTGTGTTTCTCCCGGCACTGGGAGTATTATTGCTATACACCGCCGCGTGGACGGTTGTGTTTCTCCGGGCTTTCCGTTTGCCTACGGAGAAAAATATCGGGGCTTAAGTTGCCCTGTCTGAAAGCATTACGCGCGCCGCGACAAAATGCCGCATTTTTTGCTTGAGACTACAATCTGTAGTGGTAGACTCCCCCTCGTTGTCTAAATGTGGTGTTTAGCCGCTTTTTGAATTGTCAGTTCTAAACGATTAAGGGGGAGTGTGTTATGTTGGACGTAGCAGCGACGTCGGAGTTGAAAGTCGGGATTCCAAGCGGCGGTGGCGTCAGCCGGGGACGGGGTGTCAAGAAGGCCGCCGCGCAGCGTAAGCCGCGTTCGGCGGGGGTCAAGGTCGAGTGCCTGTTCTCGCAGCAGGGGCAGGATCCGTTCGCGTCGATGGAATGGGAGCAGCGGCGTTCCGAGATCTCCGACGGCAAGGGCAAGGTGGTCTTCGAGCAGGACGGCGTCGAGGTGCCCAAGTCCTGGTCGATGCTGGCGACCAACGTCGTGGCCTCGAAATACTTCTACGGTCCTCAGCACACGCCGGAACGCGAGACCTCCGTGCGGCAGCTCGTCCACCGCGTGGCGCGCACGATCGCCGACTGGGGGCTCAAGGACGGCTATTTCGCCACGCCGGAAGACGCGGAGAATTTCTATACCGAGCTGGCGCATCTCTGCGCGAACCAGTACGGCTCCTTCAACAGCCCGGTGTGGTTCAACGTGGGTCTGTACGATGTCTACGGGCACTCCTCGCCGAGTCGTTCCAGCTTTGCCTGGAACCGGCAGACGCAGAGCTGCGAGATGGTTGAAGACACCTACCGCCATCCGCAGGCGTCAGCCTGCTTCATCCAGGCGGTCGAGGACACGATGGAGGACATCATGCGCCTGGCCGGCACGGAGGCGATGCTCTTCAAGTACGGCTCGGGAACGGGAACGGACCTGAGCACGCTGCGCAGCAGCCGCGAGAAGCTTTCCGGCGGCGGCTCGCCGTCGGGTCCGCTGAGCTTCATGCGCATCTACGACCAGGTGGCCGGGGCGATCAAGTCCGGCGGCAAGACGCGGCGCGCGGCGAAGATGCAGAGCCTCAAGGTCTGGCACCCGGACATCAAGGAGTTCGTCAACTGCAAGGTCAACGAGGAGAAGAAGGCCTGGGCGCTGATCGACATGGGCTATGACGGGTCGATGGGTGGCGAGGCCTACGATTCGGTGATGTTCCAGAACGCCAACACCTCGGTCCGCGTGACCGACGAGTTCATGAAGACGGTGGAGACCGACGGCGACTGGACGACGCGCAGCGTGACGGGCGGCAAGCCGGTCGAGACATTCAAGGCGCGTGAGCTGATGACGCAGATCGCGGAGGCGGCGCACGTGTGCGGCGACCCGGGGCTGCAGTACGACACGACGATCAACCGCTGGCACACCTGCAAGCAGTCCGGGCCGATCAATGCCAGCAACCCCTGCTCGGAGTACATGTTCCTCGACGACAGCGCGTGCAACCTGGCGTCGATCAACCTGATGAAATTCGTGGACGAGGCGGGGCTTTTCAACATCGAGGCATTCCGCCACACGGTGCGGATCTACATTATCGCGCAGGAGATCCTCGTGGACAACGCCAGCTACCCGAGCGGGCGTATCGCCGAGAATTCGCACCTCTACCGCCCGCTGGGGCTGGGCTACGCGAACCTGGGCGCGCTGATCATGCGCCAGGGACTGGCCTACGACAGCGACGAGGGACGGGCCTATGCCGCCGCGGTCACGGCGCTGATGTGCGGTCATGCCTACGCGACGAGCCAGGAGCTGGCGAAGGTGCAGGGCCCGTTCGAGGGCTGGCAGCGCAACAAGGACAGCATGGCGGACGTGATGCGGATGCATCGCGACGCCGTGGATGGCATTGACCGCCTGGTGGCGCCGGTGGACATCCGCCGCGCGGCGCGCGACGCGTGGGACCGCGTGGTGGCCGGTGCGTCAAAGGGATTCCGCAACTCGCAGGTCACCGTGCTGGCGCCGACCGGCACGATCGGCTTCATGATGGACTGCGACACCACAGGTGTCGAGCCGGACATCGCGCTGGTCAAGTACAAGCAGCTTGTCGGCGGCGGGATGA
>CAZZBA010000309.1:0-5256 GCA_964652765.1 uncultured Victivallales bacterium
ATATGAGCAAATCCACCTTCCAACTGATAGGCCGCCAGATGAGTGAGGATTTCGGGAGTGATGTCAAAACGGGGGGCAATCCGCGTGCGAACCAGCTTCAAGAACCCGGCAAGATGGCGTCCAGGCACGTGGTTCAGCTTGCCGTCTATTCCACCCAGGCAACATGGCATGGGTAGCACGCTGAATTTGCCCCTCACGCCGTATTCAGAGCAGAGATCGGCAAAGTCACTCAGCAGGGAGTTTGGCATCAAGAGGGAGTGATCATAAGGCGGATCATGGAAGAACATCGGATTGACCGGTGCCCCGTCATCCACCAGGAGTGCGATTTTGATCGGCATAGATGGAGTGAAGCACCCGACCCATGCTGTCGCAACATCTTTATTTGAGAATGGTGAGAATGGTGAGGTTAGGGTGGCGAGAAAACATGCCCTGCGGTAGTGAACGCTCCTTATAACAGGTGGGGATGGCGGAATTGGCGGCTGCGGCACCCTCACGGGGTTGGATTTCTAACGTTTTTAAATGCTGCCTACTTGGGCATTTTGACTGCATGCACAAGATAAGGGGAATAGCGTTTAATCTAAACACGAGGCGTCAAACATGGATTCCCCGAACATTTAGGAGATCAGGAACCGCGAGCCGCAGGGAAGACGCAGGTAACCAGTGTGCCGACCTTGTTGCGGCCGGGCTGGACGGAAACTTGTCCGCCCATGACGGCGGCACGGAAACGCATGACCTTGAGTCCGACCCCATCCTTGGATTCCCAGTTGAGCGGTAGTCCCTTTCCGTTGTCGGAAACGGTCAGGCGTTGTTTGCCATCTTGAAGACTCATGGTCAGGATAACCTGTGTAGCTTTGCCGTGGCGAATCGCATTGTTGGTTGCCTCACGGGCGATCCAGAATAACTGAGTGCAGGCTTCGGGATCCTGCACCGGTGGCGTATCCTCGTTCACAAAATGGCACTTTACCCCCAGCATGTCGCTGGTTTCCTTGGCCATACGCCGAAGTGCGGCCGATAGTCCTTCTCCTTTGATATCGAATGGCTTCAGTCCCTGGGTCATGTCGCGGGCGGTCTGTACGACACCGACGGTCAACTCGGCGATCCGGGCGGCATCTGCGGCCAAGCGCTTGTTCCGTGTCAGTCCATTCTGCAGTGACGCCGCCAGGAGTGAGATGGCGACCAGTTGCTGCCCCAGTGAATCGTGAAGATCGCGGCCCAATTTTTCGCGCTCCAGTCGGGTGATGGACTCCATCCGCTTGTCGGTCTTTTGGGCATCTAACAGCGTCGCCATGTAAGTTCCTGATACAAGCATCAACGCGATGTCGGCGTCTGTCCATGCATGCGGGGCGCGGATGGCGTCCATGGCAATGGTCCCCACGACCCGTCCGCGCACAACGGTGGGAACGAAAACAATCGAAAGGTTCTTCTCCACAATACAGATTTGACGTTCCATGTCCGCCTCGGGCGGGTAGTCGTCGAGACGGTCTATGGGCACGGGGGCGCCGGCGAGTAGTTGACGTGCCGTCCAGGGAAACGTCGATATGGGGAGATTCACGAAGTAGTCGAGTTGCGAATGGATACCCTCGCCGTGCCACTCGTGGGTCATGGTAAAGGTCTGGTGGTCGTCCGAGAAGGCAATCAGGCAGGCACGATCCACCCCCACATGACGCCCCATAAAAGCCAGGCATTCACTTATGACATCGTCGAGGCCGGTAGAGGCGCAGGCGGCAAGTCGAGCGATGACCGTCGTCAGGGGGTAGCCAGGGGTTCCGTCGGCGTTCGGAGTATTTGAGGGGTCGTCACGTATCGTCATGAGTTCACCTGCGAGAGGGTTTACTATAGCGATAAGAACTGCGCAACGGTTTTCCACTGAAGGTTCCGCGGAAGCGATCTGCGGTCTCTGTTCGAGGCGGCAGAACGCTCACTCACAAAATGAGTTCCGCCCAATAGGAATCGTTTGATTTGACACGGGGGGTGTTGGCCGACCTGTCTTTTGGAGCATGGACTACTGTTGAGCCGCCCACGGGGCTGGATGCTCCAAGGAACCTGTAGGATACCGAGATGCTCGTCGTCTTCGCGGAGGCGTGTCCAGCAACTCACGGTCCCGGTCACAAGAATGCCGCCTCAGATCAAGGACTGCCTTGCCGGCTCCCGGGATACAACTATGCTCCGATCCTTCGCCGTCGATGGTTTACAGCCAACGGCGTACATGGGTCCGGTAGGCGCGGTACTCGTCGCCGAACTGGTCCTCCAGAGAGCGCTCCTCAGGGACGATGACGACCCAGTGAAGCAGCGCGATGACGACGGGCAGGAATAGCAGAGGCCATGGCGTGCCGGTCGCAAAGCAGACTCCTGCATAGAGCAGCATGAGACCCACGAACAACGGATTTCGTGTGAACCGGAACGGGCCGTCCACAATCAAGGTCCGGCTCAGACGCAGGTAAAACATGCTGGTTCGGGCACGCCGAAATGTAATCAGTGCAGCAACAAGCAACCCAGCGGCCGGAAGACTGCACAGCGCGCCCAGTGTCACACCAATCCATCGGGGTGGAAACCGAATTGGAAACACCCATTGAAGCACCATCCCCAGCATAAACGGGACGGCGATGATCAGCGGCGGCGCCGCGAACCAGGGTTGTTTGTCTGCCCAATTTTGCATGGGCGAAGTTATAGTTTGGCGTGCCTGTCGGCAATCGTGGTCGCCAGTTTGTCGAGCGCTGCGAGTGCCTCGGCTTGCGGATAGCCACGGCACAACACCGGGTCCAGAATTTCGACCTTCAGGGCGGGAATCAGGCCGGCGATCTGCTCAATGGCTTTGCTGCTCCAACCGTACGAGCCAATGATCGAGGCATAACGCAGTTTGGGCCTTAGCGCGTTGGCCAGGTGCGAGGCGTAGAACACGGCCGGATGAGGCCCGGCGTGTACAGTGGGCGTTCCGATGACGATGGTCGCCGCGTCTACCAGCGCAATCGCCAGTTTGCCAATGTCCGTCACAGACAGATCGAAAAGATGCACCTTCACCCCTCGTTCCGCGAGTGCGCTGACGAGGTAATCGGCCATCTTCTGCGTGCTGCCGTGCATGGAGATGTAGGGCAACACGACCTCGTTCTTGACCGAGTCCGACACCCAGTCTTTATATGCGTCCAGGATGAAGGCCGGCTGGTCATAGACGGGCCCATGACTGGGTGCGATCATCTTGATGGCGCGCGCCTCGACTTTCGCCAGATTCTTCCGGATGATCGACCTGAACGGCATCATGATCTCCGCATAGTACCGCTTTGCGGCCTCGTACACCGCAGCCTGGTCAGTCACGCACAGGTCTGTGGTAGCCAGGTGCGAGCCGAAGAAATCGCAGGAAAACAGGATTCCGTCCTCCCGGAGATATGTGCACATGGTTTCCGGCCAATGCACCCACGGCGTGTGGATGAATTCCAGCGATTTGCCGCCCAAGTCCACGATTTGTCCGTCGTCAACGGTCTCGATGCGCCCTTCGGGAATGCGTAAGTGATCAACGAGCATGCCCTTGCCTTTCGCCGTCGCGAGTACTTGGGCCTGCGGGTATCTTTCCATCACCAGCGGAATGCTTCCGGAGTGGTCTTGTTCCGCGTGTTGCGCCACGATGTAATCGATCCGGTCAATGCCGTCCAGTTGGTTAAGTAGGATATCGCTCTTTGCGGGGTCGACGGTGTCGAGCAAGGCGGTCTTTTCCGTCCCGCGAACCAGATACGCATTGTAGCTCGTACCGTCCGGCAGGGGAACCAGTGAATCGAACAGCCGCCGATTCCAGTCTACCGCGCCCATCCAACACACGTTGGCGTTAATCTTGCGTCCCTTCATTTCATGTCTCCATTTCGGGCATTGATGTCTTTCTCTTCACGTTCTTTACGAAGAGGATGTAGTTCTCCAGGTTGATGTGCGCATGCAAATCCGTCTTCGTGACTTCTAGCCTTTCGTACGTCGCCGCGCAACACGGGAACGCAACGGCCGCGAGAAGCTACTTGGTGTTTTCATGGTCTGTCCTCTCGCGTGATCTTCCGCTATTGGCCCGCCGACGAGTTTGAACTTGCCCGTGAGCACGCACCCCTTCTGGAGCGGTTTGCATGAATGCTTGAGTCGCTCACAAAACGGCTCCTCGCCGCTTTGATGTGGGCAGGTCCAACTCATCCGATAGTCCCTTTCGGTCCTCACGATCGCGACACGGATACCCGCTTCCGCCTGTGATTCCTATTCCTCGTGTTGCTCATGCCCCGTGCCTGCACCGGCGTGCTCATGGCCGCCAGCGGACATGATGGCCGTGTGGATACCCTCGACGTAGTGCATGTAGATGACATAGGATTCCACAAATTCGCGGCCTGCTTCCACGCTCTTGTCCTTGCTCTTCTTGGCTTCCAATGCCTTGTTGAACTTCGCTTTGATGGACTCAGCCACGTGGCCGCTGATCTTCTTGATCATCTCATCGGCGGAGCCGTCCGCCAGCGCCGTGTCGGCCATGACGACAATCGGTTCAACCGGTTTGTCCTTGATGCCGGTGTAGGGTGCTCCTTCGCCCGCGCGGTGTAGCCGCACCAGGGTTTCCAGGAAGTACCGGTCGGCCAGTTCCTTCGCCTCCGGCCCCTTGGCTCGGACCACAACCGTTTTCGCAAACGCAGCTTTGATCTCGGCCTCGTTGTCCGCCTTGATCCATTTGAGGATTGGGGTCACATCGCCCTTCTCCAGCGCCGCCTTGGCTTCCGGTATGATCGGACCGCTGGTGGTGTCGCAGTGCGCCCACGCCGTGCCGACAGCCAAGATCCCGATGCCGATCGCCGCGACAGCGACCATCAACAGGTAACTGAGTCTCCTTGTGTGTTTCATCGTCGTTCCTTTCGTTTGTTATTCAACCGTTATCGCCGTCACGGGGCATTGATCCGCCGCATCCCGGCAGGCATCTGCTGCGCTATCCGGAACAGCCTCGACCTTTACCACGGCTTTGTCATCTTCCATCTTGAACACGTCTGGACATACCTGCTCGCATAAACCACAACCGACACAGATGCCTGCATCGACGCTCGCCTTCATTGCATACCTTCCTGTTCGTTGTTACCCTTCCATTCTCGATCCCGCATGTCCAGCTTCTGGACGAAATCGCCGATCAGTTCCTGATCTGATCTCGATACGGCATTTCGCCAATCCGGACAATGGGGTGTAACCCTACTGTCGCGGAATATCGTCGCGTTTTCCGTCCTCGCCCGCGAGGTCGGCCAGCGTTTTCTTGAGCAC
>CAZZBA010000310.1:0-5235 GCA_964652765.1 uncultured Victivallales bacterium
TCACCATTTCCCATTTTGCCCAAGACGAAATCAAACGCGCAACAGGCTGTCCCGCCGAACTAATCGAGGTCACCCATCTGGGCGTGGATCCTGCATTTGGTGCTCCGGTTGAAAAGTCAGAAGTCATACGGCACCGGCTGATCCAAGACACCGCTCCCTACCTTCTCTGTGTCGCAAACTCGTATCCCCACAAGAACCTGCATCGGCTGGTGGAAGCTTTTGCACGATTGACGGATCATTTTTCGCACCGTCTCGTGCTGGTAGGGCGGCCGCGACGGGGAGAGCCGCTTTTAACCCAGGCTCTGGCAACGCTCCCGGCGGATCGTTTTGCTCGCATCCAGGGTCTCAGCCGGACTGAGCTGATCGCGCTCTATCAGCAAGCCGACCTCTTTGTGTTTCCGTCCCTCTATGAAGGGTTTGGCCTGCCAGTCCTGGAGGCCATGATGGCTGGTACACCGGTGGTGACAACGTGCTGCGCATCGCTGCCCGAAATCTGTGGCACGCACGTGACCTACGCCAATGGCCACGATCCGGCAGATCTTGCCGCACAAATGGCGGCAGTACTGACGTGGAGCCCTGCGCAACGACACGCACAGACCCAGGCTGCACAACGTCATGCCGCATTTTTCACGTGGTCCCGGACCGCCGACGCCACCGTCTCCGTCTGGCGCCGTTGCATTTGATGCCGCCTTGCGTTGCGTAATCCAAGCGTGCTTCACATAACCTTTCGTTATCATACAAAACACGCGAAAACGACAATTAGAATCGCGGCCCACCGCCCGCGTGAAGGTTGACATCAGCCTCCTAATATGTGAGCATCGCGGCAGTTTAGCAGCATCGGTAAGTTGAAACGCGCCCTGCGGGGAACGCACAGGATGCGAAGCTTACGGATTCATGGGTGCGTTAGGTTGGCGGAGACTTTTTTGGGGGGAGGGGTGGGGCGTGAGCGCTTTTAATCTAGGGGGTAGGGCAGGAGACCGCATCCTGATCATCGGTGCTGGTCCGACCGGACTCGGCGCGGCATATCGGTTGCTTGAGAAGGGGCACCGCAACTTCAGGGTATATGACCGGAACACGTATGTGGGTGGGTTGGCCGCATCCTTCAAGGATGATCACGGTTTCACTTGGGATTTTGCCGTCCATGTTGCCCACTCGCACTATTCTTATATTGACCGGCTGATGGATGACTTGCTGCCAGACGGTTTTTTTTATCATGAACGGCGCTCATGGGTACGGCAATACGATGCATGGATTCCGTATCCGTTTCAAAACAATATTCGCCATCTGCCCCCGGCTTACCGGCAGGAGTGTCTGGCGGGCTTGCGGGCCATTGCCAGCCGGGACCCGCAAGCACCGCGTCCCGCAGACTTTGATGCGTGGATCCGGACCAGTTTTGGAGAGGGGATTGCCCGGCATTTCCTGCTTCCGTATAACCACAAAATCTGGTCCACGAATCCGCGCGAGATGGGATATCAATGGATTGGTGAACGAGTGCCCGTGATTGACCTGGCCCGCATTGAGCGCAATATTGAAGAAGGTCTGGATGATGTGGCATGGGGGCCGAATCATATGTTTCAGTTTCCGAAGAAAGGCGGAACGGGAGCCATTTGGAACAAGCTTGCGGAGCGGATACCCGAAGATCTATTCAGCCTCAATACGGAACTGGTGGCGCTGGACCCAGCGAGACGAGTGGCGACTTTTTCTGACGGGAGCCAAGAGCATTACGATGCGCTGATTTCCACACTTCCTCTGATTCGGCTGACCGAGATGATGGGGCAATCCGACCTGATCCGGCGCAGTCGTGAACTGCGCTATACGCATGTGCAGGTTGTCGGTGTTGCTGCACAACAGCCGATGCCAGAAGCTCTGAAAGACAAGACCTGGATCTACTGTCCTGAAGATCGAACGCCTTTTTATAGGGTCACCCCATTCTCGATCTTCTCGCCTGACCATGTGCCCGATCCCGGTAAACAAAGCTCTTTCCTGTGTGAAATATCCTACCCGGGTGGGGATGGATTCCCGAAACAGGATATGGTACAGCCGACCCTGAACGCGCTGCGCGAAACCGGTCTCATCGATGTCAACCCGGCTGATACGCACATATACCCGATGTGGGCGGAGTTCGGGTATCCGGTTCCGACGCGTGAGCGTGATACCATTCTGGACGACATTCAGCCAGAATTAGCCCGCCAACGGATTTTCAGCCGCGGACGTTTTGGTGGATGGAAGTACGAAGTGGCCAACATGGATCACGCCGTGATGCAGGGTGTTGAGGTCGTTGACCATATTCTCGAAGACAAAGAAGAAGAAACTCTGCCGTTTCCACAAAAAGTAAATTCGAGACCCAAAGTCTGATTAATACCCGTGCACCGGGAGAAGACAATGCCTGAGCCAACAGTGATTTTCTTTCATATTCACAAGACCGGTGGTCAAACCTTGGCGGGCGTACTGCATCGTCAGTACCCGAGGGGCACGGTTTGTGACCTTTGGTTGCAGCGTCCTGAGACGATTGATGCGTTTCTCGCACTTCCCGAAGAAGAGCGTGCCAAGTTGCGCGCGTTGACAGGTCACATGCCTTTCGGATTTCACCATTATTTTCCGCAAGGCGCTCGCTATGTGACGCTGCTGCGCGACCCGGTGAAACGTTTCTTTTCCGAGTACCGACACTTGTGTGATTTACCTGAAGAGTGGGGTGTATGGCGTCCTCCCGAGGCGTGTTTGGAGTCGGTGGACAGCTATTTGGACTACTTGATTTCGAATAACCTGTGTAATGTCCAGACTCGGATGGTGGGAGGTTTTGTTGGGTTGAAGGATCGTCCGCCGTTGGGACCGCTTCCGGCAAATGCACTTGAGCAGGCCAAACACCATTTGGAGAATGAATTTGCAGTTGTGGGGGCCACCGAACGTTTTGACGAGTCGCTTGTTCTGGCGGGGCAGGCTTTCGGTTGGTCAAAATCGCTGCATTATATGCGCAGAAATGTTCGGGAGAGGCAACCGTTGCGGACACCCGTTTCGGATACGACTCTGGTACGCCTTCGCGAAAGCCACGCTTTGGATTTGGAGTTGGTCGCGCACGGTGCACGTTTGCTGGACGCCCAGATCGCGCAGGCCGGCGATTCACTGCATGAGTCCTTGTGCCGGTTGCGCAGGGTAAATGCTTATTTTGATAGATTGCTCGCTTTTGCTCATCATCCTGCTGTGCGCGGCATTCGGGCTATACCCGGTGTGCGGCAGGTATACCATCTGACCGGAATGCTTGTGCGCCGGTTTAGCTGATGGGTATGAGTGGCTATGGATGCTAAATTGTTTACAGCTCGGAGCCGAAATATGGAGAAACCCCACGAGGATTGCATTGATCCGTACAGTGGCAAAGCGCAAAAAACACCTTTGGTTTTCATTCATATCCCGAAAGCCGGTGGCAGTACGCTAAAGGAGATCATTCTTCGTCAATATCCGCGCGGGACGGCCATGTGGATTTCGTATCAGCGCCGGGAGATGGTGGACGCCTTTCTGGCGAAGAGTGCGGAGGAGCGGGCTAAGTTGAATTGCCTGATGGGGCATATCCCCTATGGATTCCACGAGGAGTTATCACCCCCGGTGTTCTTGTTCACGATGCTTCGCGAGCCGGTTTCCCGATTCCTTTCCGAGTATCAATACCTGCTTGGCTTTGATTTTAAGGGGGCTTGGCTCCCGCCCGACAGCGCGATGGCTTCGCTTGAAGCCTTTCTGGATTACCGGATCCAGACTGGTGCGATGGATGTGCAGACTGCCATGATTAGCGGCTACTTTCCCGGCGTCGGGGTGCAGCCGCCATTCGATCCTCTGCCTGAAGATGCCCTGGAGCGGGCGAAAGCGAATCTGCGTGGCCACTTCGGTCTTGTTGGGGTGACCGAGCGGTTTGATGAAACCATGCTCTTGCTCAAGCGACGGTTGGGGTGGTCGCGTGGTGTTCATTATGCGCGGCGCAATACGACATCCCGTAACTCCTCTTCGCCTTCCGTGGATCCTGCGTTACTGGAACGGATTCGTCAGCACACGCTGAATGACGCCGCATTGGTGGCCTACGCCAACGAGTTGCTGGCTCAGGCCTTGGCTGGACAGGATGCCTCTTTCACAGAAGAGCTGGCTGCGCTAAAACGACGAAATCACCGCATCAATCTGCTTCCCGAACCGCTGAAACGAATCCAGTCTAGCCGTGTGTTTGCATTGCCCGGCTTGCGGCGGATTCGCGGGGCGGTAGGGAAGGTCGTCCGCCGTTTATTCTAGCGCGATCGCTTTTGCCGGTCACTTGGAAAGCTTCGCCGCTACAAATTCCACCATGCGGTCAACGGAACTGAAGTTGGCTATATTCATGTCATCGTTTGTGATACGGATCGTGAATTTTTTCTCCAGAAAGGCGATCAACTGCACCGCGAAAAGCGAGTTTACGAGCCCGCTCTTAAAGATGTTGTCGGCATCCGTAAACGTTATGTCATCGCCGAAGTTGTTCAGGTTGCTACTTACGAATTCGCGAATTATTTCTCTCACAGGGTGCTCCAATCAACGTTAATATTTAGTGTAAGATGGTCGGGTAGAGGGGGAATGTCGGATAAATCGTTTTCCATGAGAAGCATGCCGTCGGCATCCTTGTTGATTTCCTTGAAACCGGCAAACGCATAGGTAATGAAAATGGCCCGGTTCCGTTCGGTTTCCTTGAAATCCGCCAAGAGGCGAACGCCGCATTGATGCGCGGCGTTACGCAAACAGGTGAGGAAGACGGTGCCGACGCCCTTCGACATCACCCGGCAGGAGAAAAGCAGCAGTTCGAGGCACCATGCTGCTTCGTTTACACGGAGGACTGCCATTCCAATTTTACCGAAGCTGCCATAGCGATCGGTGAGTTCGCATATGATGATGCGATGTGAACCGCAATCCAGCATTGTGCGGAGCATTTCGACGGTGTATTTGCGGCCGGTTGCATTGAGCTGATTGGTCCGATAGGTGAGCTCCTCGGCGCGCAACAGATCGTTTTCCCCTGCCTCGGCAATATCGAAGACCATGTTCAGTTGGCGCAAGAAGACCTGCGAGGGACCATCGAAAACATCTTCATCGCGTTTGCGTTGGATGTCGGCATGGTACATCGCGCGCCGCCGTGCCGAATCCTCTGTGATGTACTTTGGTTTAAGGCGGGGGTGTTCCAGCAGCGTGCGGTATTCGGTGCTGTCCATACCCCACACAAGAGGATTCTCGGAGGCG
>CAZZBA010000311.1:0-5223 GCA_964652765.1 uncultured Victivallales bacterium
TCCGCTTTCCTGTCCTCCGCACGGCTCGGCGAGGACGCCTCGCCCTACCAATTCAACAGAGCCTGTGGTAGGGCGAACCGTCCTCGGTGAGCCGCGGCCGGCCAACACCCTTCCGCTTTCCTATCCTCCGCACGGCACGGCGAGGACGCCTCCCTACCCGCGCGAAGGCCGCTGCTGAGCTTAACCGGCCATACTCACCTTCGGCCAGACGTATGGCCAATCCTCCGCATGATCCACCAATTCCTTCCGTACCGGATTCTGCCGGATGTACAAACATTTTTTTAGTTCCTCCTGCTCGTTCCTGAGTCGATGATCGAAGAACCCCGACTGCCATTCGATCCCAAGACGCTTGGCATGATACCCCTTCCAACTGGCTATGGTCGAGGCCATGGATCTCTCGGGATTAAACGCCAGTACCGCATGCAAATGATCGTGCATTATCAAAGCCACGGTGACATGCCAGTCACCACTGGCGTGATAGTGAATAAAACCGTCAAGCAGGGCTTCAGCACGCCCGTTGCAACAGAGACGATTGCCACCGCGCGGGAGCGCATTGATGCTGATAAAGAATCGACTGCCAGGCGTGACCCAGGACGGAAGATCATGGGGCAGGTGCTTGCGCTGCGGCAATGAATTGGCGGTTACCTGAGACTGCATGACTGACTCTTCCTTCCGCTTTCCTGTCCTCCGCACGGCTCGGCGAGGACGCCTCGCCCTACCAATTCACCCACGTCGATCTGCCGCACTACCCTTCCGCTTTCCTGTCCTCCGCACGGCTCGGCGAGGACGCCTCGCCCTACCTTCTTCTCCGCGCGGCTCGGCGGGGACGCACTCGCCCTACCTAACGGGGGATTTCTTTCCGGCGGCTTCTTCTTCGGTCAGGAGCCCATCCTTATTCACATCGAGCGTGGCGAATTTGGCTTCGAGTTCCTCCCGGGTGGGCTTCCAGTAAGGTAAATTGCTGTTCCTCGAATCTGCTAGTCCCCGCTCAATCCGAACAGTCGTTCGGCATTGCCGCGGTAGATCTTGTGGCGGACGTCTGGCGGCAGGTTCAATTGCTCGAAGAGTTCAAGGGTGAGGGTATCCCAGCGTCCCTTCCCGAACGACCACCAGCCTTCATCAGAACCGAACAGGATCCGGTCGGCATGGCGCGTCAGGAATGCCTCGGTGTAGCCGCGGTCACGATTAAGGACCGCCACCATGCCCAGCCCGGACACGTCGGCGTAAAGGTTGGAATGATCCTGCAGCATGCGGTCACAGGTGCCTTCCGGCAGATAGCGCCACCAGTCGGCATGGGCAATGAAATTGACTTTAGGGAACATGGCCAGCGCCCGCCCCACCTGTTGCATTCCCTTCTCGACCATGTTCTTGTTGGAATCGATGTGGAACATGACCGGGAAGCCGACCTTCTCGCAAGCGGCGAACAACCGGAGATTGGCGGGATCATCGAACATCCGGTTCACGCCGTAATGTTCGCCGAAGCCGATCGCCCCGTCCGCCTTCTCCCGCTCAAGGATCGCAACCGCTTCCTCGACGCTGCTGACTTCCTCCGGCTCGATAAAGGTGAACCGCAGGATTCTACCCTTGTACTTCGCAAAGTTCGCCCGCATGAACGCGCGTTGCGCCTCGGTGTCGGCCCGCGTGGGACTCAGGGCATGGGTGATGGCATGTGAAACGTTGTTTTGATCCATCCACTGCGCCACGATATCCAGCCCGTTCTCCGCGTTGCTCGAACCATGGATATGGGCATCAATCAAGGGAATTCCCGACCGGACAGGCCGGGTGTTTTTCCAGTCCCATTCCTTCTGGATCGCCAGTACCTGCCCGGCATAACGCGAACCCAGTGCCGACAGATCGTCATCCGCCCCGTCAAGGCGCGCCACGCCAACCGCATGGACATCGGTTGCCAGTGCTGCAAGCTGGACGTTCATCGCCGGATTGCCCGGCACCTCGCCAACCACGAACGGGAGGTTCAGCGCCGCCTGGTCGGCGCGGATGTTCGTGACCAGATCCTTCAGATGGTCGAGGGCCGAAAGCCGGACACTGGACCCATGACGCCACAGGATCCCTTTCACCGTCCCCTGTTTCGAGGCATCCTTAGCCCGCTTGCGGATCAGGCGGTGAAATGAACTCTTTGCGTGCCAATCCTCGATCATCGTGTTTCCGGCGGTACACAGGACGAGTCCGATGGAGACGTCCGGGAATTGCGCAAGCATGGCCTTCGCAAAGCCCGTGCCGGCAAAAGCCACCGGCCTGGAACCCGCATCCGCGGCAACCGGAACGCGCATAGGTTCCCACAGTCCGGCATCATTGAGAATGTAGCAGCGCGCCATCACCTGCGCCGTAGCGGCGGACGCGGGAACTTCCCCCCACACACCGGCATCGCCCGCGACCACATACACATGCAGGTCGTCCCTGGCCCCTTGGTATCCATCGGCCCCCTCTCCCGGCGCTGCCATCAAAAGACTACTACACAAGACTACCCCCGCAAACATCATTGCCGTGACCGTTTTCATTGCATCCTTTTACGCAAATGAAGCCCGCAAGGCGAGCGTATTTCTCTAAACATTGCAGCTCCGGTTCAGGCTGAAGACTGCTGACTTAATTTCGCCGCGTTTCAATATCATTTCCGTATGCAAGCGGCTCGGCGAGGACGCCTCGCCCTACCTTTCTGTTGTGTCGGGTAGGGCGAACCGTCCTCGGTGAGCCGTTGCAAATGGGATGCAAATAGGATTGCTGCCGGTGTTTCCAATGGTTACAGTAACCCATCAGCACTCCGAAGAGGGAGTGCGACCAAGGAGGAAGAACATGTCTACAGTAAAACGTTTTGGAATGGTAATCGGCGTGAAGCCGGAGAAGCTGGCTCAGTACAAGGCCCTGCATGCCGACACGAATACCGGGGTGCGGGATTTGCTGCAGAAGTATCACCTGCGTAATTTCTCGATCTTCATCCAGCGGATGCCCGACGGACACGACTACCTGTTCGGCTATTACGAGTACGACGGCAACGACTACCAGCAGGACATGCAGGCCCTGGCCCGCGAACCGCGCAATACCGCATGGCTGGAGCAGTGCGATCCGTGCCAGATCCCGCTGCCCGGTCACACGTCATGGACGCAGATGACCAAGGTCTATCATAACGACTGATCTGGGATATCGCCTCAGCCCTTGACGCCGCCCGACAGGTTGATGCCGCGGACGAGCTGCTTCTGCAGGATGATGAACAGCAGGATCAGGGGGATGAGACAGATCAGCGTGGCCGACATCAGCAGCTCCACCTGGGCTCCGTATTGCCCCTGGAAGGAAAGGAGTCCGATCGGCACCGTGCGCAGGTGGGCATCCTTGATCATGATCAACGGCCACATCAGGTTACGGTAATTGCCCAGGAAGGTGAAGATGGCCAGCGTGATCATGCCGGGCTTGGCCAGCGGCATGATCACATCAAGGAAGATCTGGATGTGGCTGGCTCCATCGATCTCCGCCGCCTCGTCATAGCTCTGCGGGATGCCGAGCATGAACTGCCGCAGCATGAACGTGCCAAAGGCGCTGAAGGCGGACGGTATGATCAGGCCCTGATAGGTATTCACCAGATGCATCGACACCATCACCTGGTAGCGGGGAATCGTCAGCACCAGTCCCGGGATCATCATGGTCGCCAGATAAAGCATGAAGACCTTGTCGCGCCCCCGCCACCGGATGCGGCTGAACGCATAGGCCGCCATGCAGCTTGTAAAGACCTCCAGGGCCGTGACCCAGCTTGCAACGAAGATGCTGTTGAAGTTCCACATGAGCAGATGCAGGTCGACATATTCCTTGGTAAACGGGTCCGGGATCATGCGCAGCACGATCCGGAGGTTGTCCGGACTGAAAAGCCTCGGCCAGAAATGGGCTCCCTCGACCTCGCCCGACGACTTGAAGGCCGTGCAGATCATCCAGATAAAGGGCAGGAACATCAGGCCGCAGAAAACGCTGATGCCGAATAATTTCAGCATGAGCATCACACTGCGGCCGGTCGCCGTGCTGGACATCCGCGACTTCATGATGCCGCCTCCGCTTTCCGGTTGCCATATTTCCAGTTGACCAGGGTCATGGCGAACACGATCGCGAACAGCACCCAGGAGACGGCGGCGGCATACCCGAGATCCTGCTGCACGAAGCCCTTGGTGTAGATGTAGTAGGCCAGCGTAGTGGTCGTTCCCGCCGGTCCGCCCTGCGTCATGATCCGGGAGAACTCGAACCCTCCCTGCAGCCCGCCGATTGTCGCCATGATGGCGATGAAGAACGTTGTCGCGGCCACGGAGGGCACCGTGATGTGCCAGAACTTGCCCAGGCTGCCGGCACCGTCGATCTCGGCCGCCTCGTAAAGGTCCTGGGGCACATTGGCGATGGCCGCGATATACAGGATCATGTTATTGCCGCCCACCCCCATCCAGATGCCCATGATCAGGATCGCCTCGCGTGCGCCCAGGCCGAATCCCCCATTGCTGAAGGTTGCCGGTAGCGGCAGGAACCCGAGCAGGGATTTCGTGCTGTTGAGCCATGTCGGAAGAGCCACATCAATATTCATCCATTGGAAGACCTGGCCGAGGATATTGTTGGCCATTCCGTGGTAGGGGTTGAAGATCTGCTGCCAGAGGATGATGGTCGCCACCCCCGAGGCAAAGCTCGGCACATAGAGCATGGTTCGGTAGCTCACGCTTCCCCACATGGCACCGGCGGCCGCCCCGATGTAGATCACCGCGAGGATCAGCGCCGGATCCGGGCGACCCGCCAAGGCAAGCACGCCACAGGTCATGGCTCCGACTACCAGGATCAGCAGGGCAATCCTCAAGCGCTGCCTGCCTTGCTTCAGCAGCAGGCTATCGACCAGCAGGTTCGCCAGCAAGAGGCTGCCAAAGACGGCAAAGGGAATCCCCAGCATGAAGTAGAAGGTGTTGTAGAGGTAGAACCAGAAGTCGCTGTCCGCCAGCAGCTCGATGTAGTTGCGCAGGCCGACCCACTGCAGATCCACCGATCGGCGCAGCGTCCAGTTCGTGAAGCTCATGTAGAGGCTCAGCAATACCGGTCCCAGCGTGAAACACAAGAAGCCGATCACGTTCAGGCCGAGGAACCCCATCGCGGCCTTGAAGTGCTTCCGTTCCCTGATCCCTGTCCAAAGCAGGCCCATTAGCGTATCTCCTCCAGATTGTAGGCAATCGGCTCGGCGCCTTGCGCAAGCAAGGC
>CAZZBA010000312.1:0-5193 GCA_964652765.1 uncultured Victivallales bacterium
CGAGAGGCGCGGCTGGCCATCATGGTTGGTGGCGAACGGCGTGCCTTTGATGCCTTGCTGCCCCTGTTCGCCCTGATGGGGAAGCATATCGTCCATGAAGGGGAAGCCGGGGCCGGACAGCATACGAAGATGGCAAACCAGATCGTGATCGCCGGCACGATGATCGGGGTTTGCGAGGCCCTGGTCTATGCACGCCACGCCGGACTCGACCTTGACACCTTGATCGGGACGATCAGCAAAGGGGCAGCCGGGTGCTGGTCGCTGGAACATCTGGCTCCCCGTATCGTCCGGGAGGATTTTGCACCGGGCTTCTATGTGAACCACTTCATCAAGGACCTGGGGATCGCGCTGGATGAAGCCGCCCGGCTTGAGCTGGAACTGCCGGGGTTGCGGCTGGCGCACCGTCTCTACCGGGACGTCCAATCCGCCGGGGAAGGCACCTGCGGAACCCAGGCGCTGATCCATGCGGTTGAGCGAGGCGGCGAAGGAAGCGCGGACCGAGGGCACTAGGGACTAGGAGCTAACCCCACCTTATCCTGCGCGGCGGATCGCGGCGGGCAGTTTGCGCAGCAGCACCTTCGGATGCTTGTCGCAGAAGAACTTCAGCACCCACTCGGTGTCGAACAGCAGCACCTTGCGGCCGGAGGTGTCGAGCATGAGCTTGCCGCCGGGAGGGAGCATCTCCTCGGCGACGGGCGGCCCCTCCGGATCGACCCAGCGGATGACGGTGGACGTGGCCGGCTCCATGCGCACGACGGCGCCGTACTCATTCTCCAGGCGGTATTTGAACACCTCGAACTGCAGCGAGCCGACCGCCCCCAGCATGGGGATGTTGCGGGCCGGGTCCAGGTACTGGAAGGCCTGCAGGGCTCCCTCCTGCAGCAGGTGCTGCACGCCGGCCTGGAAGCGCTTGTACTGCGCGGGGACGGGATTATAGACCTGTGCAAAGCACTCCGGCGCGAACTGCGGCATCTCGTCATAGACGATCGCCGGATCCTCGGTCAGCGTATCGCCGATGCCGAAGCCGCTATGCCCGACCAGCCCGATCACATCCCCCGCGTAGGCCTCGTCCACGGTCTCGCGATCGCGCGCGAAGACGCGGTGCGAGCTGGAAAGCCGCACGGATTCGCCGTTGCGCGTGTTGGTGACTTTCATGTCGCGCGTGAAGCGGCCGCTGCAGATGCGCAGGAAGGCGATCTGGTCGCGGTGCTTCGGGTCCATGTTGGACTGGATCTTGAAGACAAAGCCCGAAAAGACCGGATGATCCGGGCCGATCCGGTTGCCGGCGACGAAGCGCGCCTGCGGCGGCGGGGCGAGATCCACAATCGCGTCGAGCAGGATCTGGATGCCGAAGTTGTTGATGGCACTGCCGAAATAGACCGGGCTCAGGTTGCCGGAATGCACCGCCTCCAGGTCGAACGGCTCGCCGACGCTGTCGAGCATCTCCAGGTCGTTGATCACAGCCTCGTACACATCCGGGGGCAGCCTCTTGCGCACCGGTTCCGAATCGACCGAGTGCAGCGCCTCGGGCGCCCGGTAGGCACCGTGCGCGGTGCGCTCGAAGAAGTGCGCCATGCGCTCCTGCCGGCCGTAGACGCCCTGGAAGCGGTCGCCGTCGCCCAGCGGCCAGTTCATCGCGCAGACAGGAAGCTGCAGGCGCGACTCGAGCTCGTCCATCAGCGCCAGCGGGCTCAGGGACGGGCGGTCGAGCTTGTTCATGAAGGTGAAGATCGGGATGCCGCGCATGCGGCAGATCTCGAAGAGCTTGAGCGTCTGGCTCTCGATGCCCTTGGCCGCGTCGATCACCATCACCACCGTATCCACGGCCATCAGCACGCGGTATGTGTCCTCCGAGAAATCGCGGTGGCCGGGGGTGTCGAGCAGGTTGATGACGGTGCCGCGGTACTCGAACTGCAGGACGGTGGAGGTCACGGAGATGCCGCGCTGGCGCTCCAGTTCCATCCAGTCGGACGTGGTCGCGCGCTGGCTCTTGCGGGCGGTCACCGACCCGGCCAGCTGCAACGCCCCGCCGTAGAGCAGCAGTTTCTCGGTCAGCGTGGTCTTGCCGGCATCCGGGTGCGAGATGATCGCGATGGTCCGCCGCCGCTTGATTTCGTCTTCCATGCGCATGGTGTAAGCATCCTGTCTATTGAATGTGGCCCGACAGGCTACTACGAAACGATTGCAAAACGCCAGCGTTTTCGGTAGTTTAATTCCAATTCCTGTGAATGCGCGGATTATGTGACAGGATTATTTTTGGACAGGATTATGAGGCGATTGGCTTTGAACAGGATTGGTTTCTCTTGAATTTTATCATCCTGTCGAAAAATCATCCTGTCAACGATGTTGTTGATTTGTTCTCAAAACGTTTGAAGTGATGAACAAGAAAAAGGATATTCATGAAGACAGTGACCGGAAATATGCTGATCGCCCAGAGCGGCGGTCCCACCATGGTGATCAACCAAAGCCTCGCGGGGGCCGTGCTGGAAGCCCGCAGGCATAAATGCATCAAGACCGTGTACGGGGCCTTGCACGGCATCCAGGGGATTCTCGACGAGAATTTCATCGACCTAGGCAAGGAGACGCGCCAGACGATCGAGGCCGTCGCCATGACCCCCTCCTCGGCGCTGGGCACCGTCCGCAAGAAGCCGACGGCGGACGACTGCCAGGCAATCTTCCAGGTGCTCAGCCGCAACGACATCGCCTACTTCTTCTACATCGGCGGCAACGATTCGGCCGAGACGGTCCACATCATCAACGAGGCGGCCCTCAAGGCGGCCTACCCGCTGCGCTGCTTCCACATCCCCAAGACGATCGACAACGACCTGCGCGAGAACGACCACACCCCCGGCTTCGGCAGCGCCGCCCGGTTCGTGGCCTCGGCCTTCATGGGCGACGATCTCGACAACCGTGCACTGGGCGGGGTGAAGATCAACATCGTGATGGGACGCCACGCCGGGTTCCTGACCGCCGCCGCCGCCCTCGCGCGCAGCGCCGCCGACGACGGACCGCACCTGATCTACCTGCCCGAGCGTCCCTTCAGCCGCGACCGCTTCGCCGCGGATGTGAAGGCTGTCTACGATAAGCTGGGGCGCTGCGTGGTCGCCGTCTCGGAGGGTATCGCGGACGAGAGCGGCAAGGCGATCGCGGCCTCGTTCAGCAAGGAAGTGGACTCGCACGGCAACGCGCAGCTCAGCGGCAGCGGTGCGCTCGGCGATTTCCTGGCGTCCGAGCTGAAGGCACGCACGGCGATCAAACGCGTCCGGGCCGATACCTTCGGCTATCTGCAGCGGTCGTTCCCCGGCATCGCCTCGAAGACCGATGCCACCGAGGCGCGCGCCGTCGGCGCGGAGGCGGTCAAGGCCGCCGTCAGCGGCATCACCAGCGGGACGATCGCCATCCGGCGCGCCAAGGGTGACGCATACGCGGTCAGCTACAAATGCGTGCCGCTGAAGAAGGTCGCCCGCGAGACGCGCGAGATGCCTGCCTCGTTCATCAACAAGGCCGGGAACAACGTGACCCAGGCGTTCATCAGCTATGCGACGCCGATTGTCGGACCACTGCCGAAGATGACGCGCTTCCGCGCATTGACTACCGGTTAGATGCGTTTGCCCTGGAAAGTGGCGGGAGCATCCTGCTCCCGATGTGCGAGCCAGGAAGCTCCCCCACCATCCCCACACGGAAAAGTCGAGACAGTGGCGTATGGCACCCCTCCTCGGAGGGGTGCCCGGAGGGAGGGGGGGGGTTCGCTGCCCGACATCGAAACAGGACTGGCGTAATGTTGACGCATTTCGTACAATCGGAGCAGGGAAAGGAGAGTTACCGAATGAAAACCATCCTGATATCTGTTGTCGCCCTGCTGGTGGCGACGGGCCATGCGCACGCGGATGCTCTGGATGACACCGTGAGCGGGGGCCTGCTCGGTGCCGCCGCCGGGGTGCTGGTCTCGGAAATGAGCGACGACTACGATGCCAGCTACACGATCCCGCTCTTCACGGGCATCGGCGCGTTAACCGGTTACTCCCTGCACGAGAGCCGCCATCATCACGGCAGCCACGGCTCGTACCACAATGATGCGTACTACCTGCCGTACCTGGCGCTGCCCTACGCCTGGTACTACCACCGCCGCCCGTCGTCCGGCTCCGGCTATGGCTACTATCGCGGACCGCTGCTGCGCAAAACGCGCAAGCAGCCACCGCCCCAGCCCAAGGCCGTCAGTCGCCATCCCGGCGTCACCCTGATCCCTGTGCCGATCACCCTGCGCAACGGCAGCGTCGTCCCCATCCATGTACTCAAGCTGGGCGATCACTATACCGGTCCGCAGGGCGAATCCTACGAGACCATGCCGAATGCCGCGACCCTGCAGCGCCGCTACGCGCCGTAAGGCAGGCGAAGATGGGTGTCGCGTGTCGAGTACAAGGTGGAGCGCAGGGGGTGCTCAGCGCGGATAGCGGGCGCGGTAGTGCGAGGGCGGCACACCGGTGAGGCGGCGGAAGCTGCGCGAGAAGTAGAGCGGATCCTCGAAACCGGCCTGCACCGCGACCTCCGCCACGGTCAGGTCGGTCTCCACCAGCAGGCGCCGGGCCTCGCGCATGCGCAGCGTCATCACGTACCGCGCCGGCGGCACATGCACGTAGCGGTTCCAGTAGCGGCGGAACGTCGCCGCGGACAAGCCATGCCGCCGCGCGATCGACTCGAAGTCGTGCGGCTCGAACAGCCGCTCGCGCACATCCTGGCGGATGCGGCGGATCACCTGTTCCTCGCGACCGGCTGGTGGACGGTTCTCCCCGATCCGCGTCTCGACCAGCAACCGCTCACAAGCCCGGTCGATGCGGTCGGCAGCGCCATCCTGCTGGACATTCCGGGTCAGTTCCAGCAACTGCTCAAACTGCTCGGACACCTGCGAATCGCGCCGGATCGGCCACCACGGCTTGTGAAGCTGCGCCAGGTTCCGCCGCTCGAATTCCGCCAGCGTGGCGGCATCATAGATGAGATACAATTCCTCCCAGGTACTCCCCGGTGACGGCCCGTAGTCCATCGGCTCACCCGGCCACTGCGTGATCACACAGGGCCCACACACGTCGAAACGCGTTCCCCGGAAATGATAGACACCCCGCCCGGAGACAATCAGCGAGAAGTTGAGGGTTTCGAACGAATGGCGGACGGTATCCCGCTTGCTGGGGATGTAGCCGA
>CAZZBA010000313.1:0-5190 GCA_964652765.1 uncultured Victivallales bacterium
CGATGCCACGGATGTCTGTCTGCGGCTCTATAATGCCGATGTGGTCCTCTCGCCGGACGAGGCCGGCCGGCTGCTCACACGATTCGAATCCCTGCGGGAACTGCCCGCCGACCGTTTCATCCACACGCTCGACTTCGGATATGACGATACCCTCGGTCGCTGGTATCGCGAAACCCCCTGGCTGCCGAATGTGATGGCCTGGGGCGACCTCAAGAGTCGCGAGCTGCACGGCGATGCCGCAGGCAAACGCCGCTGGCTGGATCTCTGCATCGACCTCGCGGAAACCTTTTGTGAACTACACCGCCACGGCAGGATCATTCCCGATGTGACGCTCGACGACTGTCTGCTCTACCGTACACCGGACGGTGCCTTGCGTGTGCGGCTCGACGCCACGCTGGCTTCCTGTCTTGGACCGGGTTCAGGACGCGAGAAAGCGCGCGAAGTGCATCCGGATTATGCAACGGGCGGGACGCTCTCCGAGCAGAGCGATATCTGGACGCTGGGAAGCCTTTTTGCGTCCATGGTGCTGGGCACGACCGGGGTGACGGATTATGCCGCCGCGCTGGACGCGCTCAATCGCGAGCGGCGGCCGGTGGCGCTCCATCCCAGACTCGGCCACCTGTTGCGGCAGATGGTGGATACCGACCCGGCGGAACGGCCGCGGGATATGAAGTCGGTCTGCGAGACGCTGCGGACTTTCGATTCGGACGATATCGTCGAGTGGACCGCCCTCGAGCGCGATCCTTGGCGTCACAGTCCACTGGCGCGGCGCATTGGTTTTGCCGTGGCCGCGGCCGCGCTGGCGGTGATGGCGCTGGGTCTCGGCTTGCATCAGCGCCAGCAAAGGCGCATGGATGTGGAGGTGGGTAACTTGCGCGCCATGGACCCTGAGGCGCGGGCTGCCGCCGTTCTGGCACGCTACAGCCGCTCGGTCGCCTTCGTCCTGTCCGAATGCTGGCTGGAGGTCAATGGCGTCCGTAAGACATTCTCGACAAGCAATTTGGTGGCGGTCACCACTGGCACGGCGTTTCTCGTGACCGAGGACGGATATCTGCTGACCAACCGGCATGTGCTTCAGCCGTGGAACGGTGTTGTCTCGAATCTGAATGAGCGCATCGAGGAATTGCGCTCGGGCGGTGATGAGTTCCGGGTTGGTGTCAACTACTGGCTGTGGTTCGATGGCGACGAGGCGTTCCGCCCCGGGAGCGCGGCATGGGGCGCCGAGCAGTTCCTGGTAGAGGACTACTATCGCCTGGACACCGCCTATTCCAGCGAGGGGGGCGACCTGATCGTAAGCGTGGCCGGGGTGAATCCCTTGCCGGCAGACCCGGCTGAATACCTGAACTCAACGCTTTTTGATGATGTGGCCGTCCTGAAAATCAACGTCGTGCCCGAGGGGGCTGTTCCCATCCCTTTGTGTACGTCCTCCTCGCCGGAGCGCGGCGCCGGGGTATTGATCCTGGGATACTCGCACGGGCGGGGTGCGATCTCCGGAACCAAGGCACTGGTCCGCGTCTCGCGCGGGGCGGTCTCCCGCGTGTTTCCCGATTCGATCGCCACGGATGCGGCCACGCATAGCGGCAACAGCGGGGGGCCCGCTCTTGACCTCGATGGAAGTGTGATCGGCATTCTGACCGCTGGATTCATGCAGGACGGTATTTTCCAGAGCGGGATGGGACGCCTGCTCCCCGTAGCGGTTGCCAGCGGTTTTCTCGACGCGGTGCGCTCGGGAGTGCCGGCCTGGGACGGGCTTCCGTCTGCCGCATTCGAGCCCGAACTGCGTGCAGCGCAACGGGCGGCGGATACGGGTGACTGGGAGGATGCCCGCAAGTTTGCATCGGTTCAGGGGGTGCTGTCCAATCCGGACGTTGCGCTGTTCGCCGCCGTGTATGCCCTGGACAAGGGCGGATTCACCCCCGAGGGACGGACGGCGCTGGAACATGTGGTCGCCATGACACCGGACAATCCCATTCCGGCCTTGCTGCTCTACTGGGACGCCTGGCTGCGGGGAGTCCCCGTCGGGCAGCGTCCGGGCCGTGATCGCTTTATGCAGGCCCCATGGCACTCGCCGTTCGAACCCTATTCGCCTGTTGTGCGCCTGATTGAGAATGGGGTGCCATTGGATCAGGCTTTGGCGGAAGCCGATTCCGCATTCGAGGCGGGCTTGCTGCTCTGGGCGGCAGGCTCGGTGGATGCGCTGGATGGCCACAAGGACCGTGCGGTGGAGCACCTGCGGCGCGGCTTGCTGTTCGTGGATGGGGACGATCTTTTGACGCGCCATCTGTTCGCCGCCACCCTCGCGCACGTCTGCGGGGAACCGCACACCCCTATGTCCGGAACGGAAGGCGAGCTTGTCTTGCCAGACGATAACGGGGACCGTTTCAACCATCTTGGAAAAGTCTTCACGGCGACCCGGAATGGCGATTGGAAAGCGGCACAGGTGGAGGCGGACGCCTATTTTGCCACGCCTAGGCGGGAGCACGCCAACAGTCTTGGCACCGGGTTGCTGCGCTGCCAGTTGCTGGGACTTGCCGGAGATCAGGACGGGGAAAGCAAGGCGCTGGAAGCGTTCCGCGCGTCCATACAGAATCCCTGGTATGCGAGTCTGGCCGATTGCCTGGTTGGTCAGCGCGACGCCGATGAGCTGCTGCGGTCCGTCGAGGGGCGTCGCCCGGAGACAGTGACACTGGCCGTTGCTATGGGCTTGCGAGCCGAGCGCGACGAGGAGACGGCCCTCGCCATCCGCTGGTACAGCATAGCCCTCGACACAAGCCAGCACCACTGGTTTGAATTCCAACTGGCCCAGGACCGCCGCAAGGCCTTGCGGGAGCGGGAAAGGTAGGTGTGTGTGTGGGTATGTGTGTGGGGGGTGAGAAGTACAGCGGGCGCTACGAGCCCGCTGGGCAGTATACAAACCGGTGCTATTAGCCGATGAAGGAGGGAATGATGTCTGTCTCTGAATTACAGTCCGTGAGGTATGCTTATTGTCCCAGACGACCCGAGGTATTCAGCAACGGTGTCCGTACGGCGATCAAAAGCGTGCCGGAGAACTCATGGGGTGGGGACGATGCGATTCGCGCCCTGTTGCCGTTGACGAGCGTCCAGGAGGTACTGACGTTCGAGCCGGGCGACGGTCCAAAGGCGGCGCCGGGCCATGTCGGCGTGTTGCTTTCCGGCGGTCAGGCCCCCGGCGGGCATAATGTGATCGCCGGTTTGTTCGACGGCTTGCGGGAAACGGGAGCCGGGACAACGCTGTTTGGTTTTCGCGGGGGGCCGGACGGTCTCATCGATGACAGGGTTCAGGTCATCGATGCCGCCCGTGTCGACGCCTACCGCAACACGGGCGGGTTCGATATGATCGGATCGGGCCGGACCAAGCTGGCGACAGATGCCCAATTCGCGGCCGCCGTGGCCACCTGCAAGGCGCACGGCATCCGGGCCGTGGTTATCGTTGGAGGCGACGACTCGAATACCAATGCCTGCCTCTTCGCGGAGCACTGCCTCCGGCAGAGGCTTGACATTCAGGTGATCGGGTGCCCCAAGACGATCGATGGCGATCTGAAGAACCGCTGGGTGGAAACATCGTTCGGGTTCGATACCGCCACCAAGGTCTACAGCGATCTGATCGGTAACATCGCACGGGATTCCGCCTCGGCCCGCAAGTACTGGCACTTCATCAAGCTCATGGGCCGCAGTGCGTCGCATGTGGCGCTTGAATGCGCATTGCGGACACATCCCAACCTCACGCTGGTATCCGAGGAAGTCCGGGCGCGCGGGATGAGTCTTGACGATGTTGTCGATACCGTCGCCGATGCCGTCGCCACCCGCGCGCAACGGGGATTTGACTACGGCGTCTGTCTTGTTCCGGAGGGGTTGCTGGAGTTTATCCCCGAGATGGGTGCCCTGATCGGGATGCTGACGGATTGCGTCCACGGCAGGGACTTCGAACGGCTGGATTCGTCCGGGGCACGGGTCGCCTATGTCGCCGCGCAGTTGCCCAGCGATGCGGCACGACTATTCGAGTCGCTGCCGCCCGACATCCAGCTCCAGCTCCTGATGGACCGGGATTCGCACGACAACGTCCAGGTGTCCCGCATCGAGACCGACAAGCTGCTTATCACCTTGGTGACCAGACGTCTGGCCGAACGCGCGGCGGCAGGAACCTACGCGGGGACATTCAGCGCTCAGGCCCATTTTCTTGGTTATGAGGGCCGCAGTGCGGCACCCTCGAACTTCGATGCCGACTACTGCTACAGCCTGGGTCTCACCGCTGCCTCGCTCGTGGGGGCTGGCAAGACCGGTTATCTGGCCTGTGTCCGTCACTTGTCACGCCCTGCACAGGAGTGGGTGCCCGGCGGTGTGCCGCTGGCGAGGATGATGACAACGGAACGGCGTCATGGGAAGGACGTACCGGTCATCCGCAAGGCGTTGGTTGAGCTTGAAGGTCTGCCATTTCGAACGCTGGCGCGCGAACGGGACCGCTGGCTGGCCGAGGATGATTACCTGTATCCCGGCCCCATCCAGTACTTCGGGCCGGATTCCCTTTGCAATCGTATTACCGAAACCCTTCGGAAGGAGGAGTATCCGTGACAAACGACGACATGGCTATGGTGCTTTACGTGCTGATCCGTGAATCCGGTGGCGGTGGAGATCCGGAGTGTTGCGGGAGGGGTAGGGAAAGTGGGGGAGCGGTGATACAATCGTGTTTTCAAGCACGACGAGGTGATTCATCGAATAGGGAAATCTGCTTGAGAACGATAATTCGAATGCGGTAGAGTTCCTGCAACGGGTGGGAGTCAATTATGCACGAGCCACGGTATCAGAGGCTCACTTGATATAGGCATGACGAAGAGCAGCAGGCTCGTAACGCCTGCTGTACCGGTGGAAGTACAGCGGCCGTTACAAGCCCGCTGCGGTGCAGGAGAAAGAACACATGACAGCGAAACGAGAGACATCACCCCGCCTTCATAATTCTTCATTCTCCCTTCATCCTTTAAGAATCTTCCTCAGCTACGGCCACGACGCAGAAGAAAGGATGAAGTAAGAATGAAGAAGGAAGAGCAAGATATGCGACAACGCACGAAGGCGTTTGCGCTGGCCATCATCCGGCTATTCGGCGCATTGCCCAAGTAATACGATAAATTCAAAATAGGAACAGAAAGATGAGTTATATAAATACCGTAATCTGGG
>CAZZBA010000314.1:0-5164 GCA_964652765.1 uncultured Victivallales bacterium
ATCGCCCGTGAAATCAGGGACCGGATCAACTCGGCGGTCGCGGGCTTCCAGGTCAGTGCCCCGTTCGGCAATGTGGAGATAGCCATCAATGTACTCAACTGAAGACAGCATCGAGACCCTGCGCATCACAGCCCCGGCCGAGTTCACCGAACGGCTGGAATTCGCGCTTGAACGGCTGGCGGAATCCTCAAGCTGCTGGCAGCCAGCATCCTCGGACCGCGCCGTGATCGAAGCCTATTTCGAATGCGCCGAGGATGCCGACCGCGCCAGCGTGGCGTTGACGGCGCAGCTCATGGAACTGACCGGCGGCAACAGCCTGTGGACAATCGAGCGCGAGACGCTCCCCGTGAAGGACTGGAACAACGCCTGGAAGGCTTTCTTCCATGTCGACCGGGTCTCGCAACGGATTGTCACCAAACCGACCTGGGAACCCTATACCCCGCAGCCTGGCGACTGCGTGATCGAGCTGGATCCCGGCATGAGCTTCGGCACCGGCCAGCATGAGACCACCCGCGGCTGCCTGCGCTTTCTCGACCGGCTGACCGTTGGCAGACCGTTGCCCGCCAGCTTCCTCGATCTGGGCTGCGGCTCCGGGATACTTTCCATTGCCGCCGCCAAACTCGGCTGCCGACCGGTACGCGCGATTGATATCGACGAGGATTCCGTCGTCATCGCCGGGGAGAATATCGCGACCAACGGCTGTGCCGACCACGTTACCGTGGCCATCGGCGATGTGGCTCAACTGGCCGAACCGCGACGCTACGACATCGTTGCCGCCAACATCCTGGCGCCGATACTGATCGAGCACGCCGCCGCGATTGCCGATACCGTCATTCCGGGCGGTCACCTGCTGCTGGCAGGCATCCTGACCACGCAGTACATGGATGTTCGTAACGCCTACCTGCCGCTTGGCTTGCGGGAGTGCGAAATCGTTGCGGAAGGCGAATGGACCAGCGCCCGCTGGCAGAAGCCTGTGCAAACCGAAGACTGAAGACTTGCCAATAACTTGGCCATTATGGCAAACCATCGGCCTTGAACTTACTTTGATTCCCGGAACGCGGTGGCTTTCGTTTTCAATTCCTCGGCGGACGCATTCAGTGACTGCAGCTTTTCATAGGTTTTGTCCATCATAGCCTTGGTCGCGACAATATCCTGCTCCGTGCGGCTGATCTCATCGACAATCGCCTGATAGGCGGCCTTGTCTTCCGGACTAAGCGTGTTCAGGTAGGCCGCGATGCCTGCCGCACTGAACTGTAGAAGCTGATCGACCTCCTTGGAAAAACTGGCCGGGGTCTTGTCGCGCCCCGCCCCAAGCTGACCGAGCACGGTCTCGCCATCGCTGTCCAGCAGCACGTAGGTCGGATAGCCGCGCACGCCGAACTGCTTCTGGAGCTGCGCATTGCGTTCGACATACGCCTCCGGCACGATCGACTTGTCCTGCGGGAAATCGAGTGTGACCAGCATGAGTTTCTGCTCGGCGTACGCCTTCCATTCCGGCTGTGAAAAGACGCTCTTGTCCATCAGCTTGCACCAGCCGCACCAGTCGGAACCGGTGAAGTTGAGCAGGATCGGCAGCCCCTTTTCCTTAGCCACCGCCTTGGCGGCGTTGATATCCTGCGTCCAGACACCCGGCTGCGCCGTTTCCCCGGACACAACCCCGAGCGAGCAAGCCAACATCACCGTCGCAACACCAAACACAGTCTTCATATGCAGCCTCCTGATTTGTTAACGATTACCGAGCAGCGTAGACAACCCGACTCCCGATTGCAAACCCATTCAAGCATCGACAACGTCACTGGGGCGGTCGGGATAGGTCATGAGAAGGTTGACGTGCGTGATTCCGCGCTTGCGTAGCGTCTCGCTGACAGTGTGGCGCGCCAGTGCGGGGCGGTTGCAGTCACTGCTCAGGTGCGCCAGCAGCACCGTGTGCAGGCGCGGCGATACCACGTCGCATAGCAGCTCCCCCGCCTTGAGGTTGGAAAGATGCCCCTGGCGTCCGGCAATACGCTGTTTCAGAGGCCAGGGGCGGTTGGAGTCCCGCAGCATGTCCTCGTCATGGTTCGCCTCCAGCACGAGGACGTTGCAGTCCTTCAGGCGCTGCCGGATCAGTTCCGTCGGGATTCCCAGGTCCGTGACGACACCGATCCGGGTCTCGCCTTCCGAAATGACGAACCCGACGGGGTCGTATGAGTCATGCGGCACCCGGAAAGGCTCGACGCGCAGGGTCCCGATCATGAAGGCATGACCGGTAATGAACGTCTGCCAGGCGAGCCCGGCAGTCTTCACGCCCCGCTCCAGCGCCTGTATCGTGCCGGCATTACCGTAAAGGGTCGCCCCAAGACGCCGGTGCAGCACACTGAGCGACGACTTGTGGTCGTCGTGCTCGTGCGTCACGCACACGGCGGTAATCGTCTCCGGCTCCACGCCGATCGACTGTAGGCGCGAGGCAGTCTCCCTGCAGCTCACGCCCGCATCGATCAGCACCCGCGTGGACTCGCTGCCTACATATATGCAGTTGCCTGTACTGCCACTCGCCAGTACGCAAACCCTCAAACCCATGGCGACACCCGCATTATGACGACTTCTTCTCGACCAGGTCCCGCGCCGTGTAATGTGTATGCAGCAGGTGGTGGGATTTCTCGCCCAGCGGCGTCTTCAGGAATTCCTTGTACAGTTGCTGTACCTCGGGATTCTCATGCGACTTGCGAAGCTGCTTGCCCTCGTCCTCCTTGTAGATGGCCGCGATGCGTTTGAGACGGACACTGTCATCGGTGTAGCGGGGCTGCCCGCCACCGCCGATGCAGCCGCCGGGACAGGTCATGATCTCGACGAAGTGATACTGCTTCTCGCCCCGCTTGATCGCCTCCAGCACCTTGCGCGCGTTCTGCAGGCCGTGCGCCACCGCCACGTTCGCCGTAACCCCTTCCAGGAACTTCCATTCCTCCACGGTGCCCGTGATCGTCAGCGATGCCTCCTTGACCCCCTCGAGCCCCTCGACCGGCTTGACGTGCAGGTTCTCCATCGGCAGTTCGCGCCCCGTCACCAGCTCGTAGACCGTGCGCAGGGCCGCCTCCATCACCCCGCCGGTGTTGGCGAAGATATCGGCGGCACCGCTGCCGATGCCCATCAGGCTGTCCATCGGCTCGTCGTCCAGCAACGCCAGGTCGATACCCGCCTGCCGCAGCATCCGCCCCAGCTCACGGGTCGTCAGAACATAGTCCACATCCTGGACCCCGCTGGAATTCATCTCAGGACGCTGGCACTCGAACTTCTTGGCTGTGCAGGGCATGATCGAGACCACGACCATTTCCTGGGGCTTCTTGTTGACATGCTTGGCGTAGTAGGTCTTGGCCAGTGCACCGAACATCTGCTGCGGCGATTTGCAGGTGGACAGGTTCGGCAGGAACTGCGGATAGTAATATTCCGTGAACTTGATCCACCCCGGCGAGCAGCTCGTGAACATCGGCAGCGCAACGTCCTCCTTGTCCACCAGTGCGCGTTTCAGGCGGGTCAGGAACTCGGTCCCCTCCTCCATGATCGTCAGGTCAGCGGTGAAATTGGTGTCGAACACGCGGTCGAACCCGAGCCGGCGCAAACCGGCGCTCATCTTGCCGGTCACCAACGTGCCGGGCTCGTAGCCGAACTCCTCGCCCAGCGCAGCACGGATCGCCGGCGCGGTCTGCACGACCACGAACTTGGTCGGATCGTCCAGCGCCGCCCAGACGCCCTCGATATGATCGCGTTCCGTGATGGCCCCCACCGGACAGACCGCCGCGCACTGGCCGCACTGCACACAGGCGACGCCGTCGAGGTCCATGGTGAAGGCCGGGCCGATCACGGTGTCGAAACCGCGTCCCTGCGGGAACAAGGCACCCACCCCCTGGGTCCCGGCACATACCGTCACACAGCGACGGCACTTGATGCACTTCGAGTTGTCCCGCACCAGCGCGGGCGTGCTGTCGTCAATGCGTGCCGCCGCCTTCGCCCCCTCGTAGGAGACGGTCTCGATGCCCATCCCGTCGGCCACCTGGCGCAGCTCGCAGTTCTGGTTGCGGTTGCAGGTCTGGCAGTTGCCGTCGTGCTCCGAGAGCAGCAGCTCGACCGACTTGCGCCGGGCCGCCCGGGCACGCAGGCTGTTCGTGCGAACCACCATTCCATCCACCACCGGCGTCGAGCAGGCGGCCGCCAGCGTCCGGGCACCCTCGACCTCCACCACGCATACCCGGCAGGCCCCGATCGCATCGCGGCCCTCCAGGTTGCACAGCGTCGGGATCTTGATTCCGGCCAGCGACGCCGCCGACAGCAGTGTCGCGTCGTCCGGCACCGTCAGCGTCCTGTTATTGATTGTCAATGTTGCCATGATTCAACGCTCCTATTCCGCATTCGATAGACATTTGCCGAAATCACAACGCAGGCAGCGCTTCGCCTGCCGTACCGCCGTGCTCTCGTTCCAGGACTGCTCCACCTCGTCGAAGTTGTTGCGCCGCCGGTCGACCGGCATCTCGGGCATCTTCGCGCGCGGGTACTCGACCGGATCCGCATCCGGATCGTAATCGGTCTGGACCTCGGTGTAGCGCCGCCAGAAGGCGTGCTTCGCCCCGGTCAGGAACTGGTCCATCCCCACGGCGGCCTTCTCGCCGTCGCCGATCGCGCCGACCACCGACCAGGGGCCGGTCACCGCGTCACCAGCGGCGAACAGCCACTCGTGCGAGGTCGCGCCCGTCACCGGATCGGCCTTCAGCCAGCCGGATTCGGTCAGAACCACCTCACCGCCCAGCAGGCCACGCGCATCGAGCGACTGACCGACGGCCAGGATCACCTGGTCGGCCGGCATCACCTTCGCCTGCTGCATATCCGCCTCGGGGCGGCGCCGCCCGGAACGGTCGAAATCGCCCAGCCGCATCGGCGCGCAGCGCACACCGGTGACCTTGCCATCCTTGCGTTCAAAGGCTTCCGGCGACATCAGGCATTCCACCGTGACGCCTTCCTCGATCGCGGCCTCGATCTCCTCGGCATAGGCCGGCATCTCCTCGCGCGTCCGCCGGTAGAGGATCGTCACCTTGTCCGCCCCGAGCCGCAACGCCGTACGGGCGGCATCGATCGCGGCATTGCCTCCGCCGATCACCACCACCTGCTTGCCGACCGGGACCGAACCGCGGATGTT
>CAZZBA010000315.1:0-5156 GCA_964652765.1 uncultured Victivallales bacterium
CCCACATGGGTAGACCTTTGATAAATAGGTTTTCAAACCATTGTCGCTATGTTATGGGTAAAAACATGAAAACGACAGATGTGATTGTGATCGGTAGTGGCGGGGGGACGAAGATCGCGGTCCCGGCGGCGGAGCGGGGCTTGAGCGTGGCGTTGATCGAGGAGGATGCATTCGGTGGCACCTGCCTGAACCGCGGATGCATACCGTCCAAGATGCTGATCCATCCGACGGAGGTGGCGGGGCATGCGCGTCATGCCCATCGCCTGGGGCTTGATCTGGAAGGGGAGTTGCGGTTGCGGTTTGCGGATATCATGCGGCGTATTGCCAGGGAGGTTGGGGAAACGTCCGCTGCGGGCCGCGCCCGGCATGAGACGCATCCCGGCATCACGGTGTACAATGGTCATGCGGTGTTCGTGTCGGACAAGGTCGTCATGGTGAACGGGGAGATGCTGACCGCCGAGAGGATCTTCATCGCCACCGGCAGCCGGCCCGAGTTGCCGCCGATCGAGGGGCTTGCCGGCACCCCCTACATCACCAGTCGCGAGGCGCTGCAGCTTTCGGCGGTGCCTCCCCGGATGCTCGTCCTGGGGGCAGGGTATATCGCCGTCGAACTGGGCGGCGCGTACCGAGCCTACGGTTCCGATGTGCAGTTCCTGGTCCGCAGCCGTTTCCTGCGTGGGCTTGACGATGATGTGACGGCCGAGTTCGAGCGAGGTTTCCTGCCGCATCACAAGGTCCACAAGCCCTTTCATCTGGACAAGATCAGCCACGATGGCGGCCAGTTCCATGTGCATGGACGGTATCCCGATGGCAGCGGCGACGTGGTGAAGGGCGACACACTGCTGGTGGCGGCAGGCGTGGTGCCGCAAACGGACCGGCTCGGGCTTGAGCATACAGCGATCCGGCGGAATCAAGGCGGGTTTATCCAGGTTGACGATCATCTGCAGACCGCGGTGCCGGGGGTATATGCGCTCGGCGATTGCGTCGGTAACTACCTGTTCCGGCACACGGTCAATTTCGAGGGAGAATACCTGATGCGCACGGCTTTCGCGAAAGGGCCTACGTCGGCATTGGATTACGGTCCCGTGCCTTACGCGGTCTTTGCCACGCCCCAGATTGCCGGTGTCGGGGCCAGCGAGAATGAACTGGAACGCGATGGAGTCGACTACGTTGTCGGCAAAGCGACCTATGCGGACAGCACTCCCGGCATGGCCCGGGTTTCGGAGCTGGGTTTCGTGAAGGTACTGGTCGAGCGCGCCAGCCGACGGTTGCTCGGGGCGCACATTGTCGGCGATGAGGCCTCGGTCATGATCCACCTCTTCATCGCGATGATGAAAATGAGCGGTACGCTGGACGACCTGCTGGGCATGATCTTCATCCACCCGGCCTTGCCGGAGGTTGCCCGCGACGCGGTGCGCGACGCCGCCCGGCGAATGTAGGCGCATTTCACTTGTCTAGTTCTTCAAGCTGCTTCATGAGTTCCCCGTACTGGTCGGTCGGGACCGTCAGGTAAAGGGACTGTGCACAGCGGAAGCCGATATACGGGGCGCCGACCTCGCCGCGACGCTTGCCGCCCGATTTGCTCCCCGCCTGCTGGGCGGCATCGACCGGGTCGTTCCGCCTGAATGCGGCCAGTGCGTCGAGGCTGGCAAGGTAATCGCCGCCCCGGTAGGCATGGCGCTGCGATGTCTGGGTCTCTGGTGAGCGTTCCGGTCCCTTGGGATCCTTGAATTCCGCCTTCTGGTAATAGGCCGGAGCATAGTAATCATGAACCCATTCGGCGGCATTGCCCGCCATGTGGTAGACACCGTAGGGGCTGACATCCTTCTGTTTCCAAGGCGGATTCAGCAGTCTGTCGGCCTTGGCTTCAAGCGCCTTTGCTGGCAACAGTTCATCCACGTTCCATGTTTCGTCCGGCAACACGGTAGGGGGGGGCGGGGGCGGGGGTTCGCGGCGGCGGCAACTGAATCCGCGGGGGGGCGGTTCAGGTGCCACGGGCGGGTTCTGGCGATCCATTTCGGCGGCGACCTGTTGGCGGAAGACCGGCCAGTTGACCATCGAGAGGTCCGGTTTATCCTCGCCCCACGGGTAGGTTGCGCCTTCCAGCCCGCGAGCGGCCTTCTCCCATTCAGCCTCGGTTGGAAGGCGTTTCATATCGTCGCGCTCAAAGGCATCCTTGCCCTTCACCCAGCGTGCGAATGCGAAGGCGTCGAACCAGTCCACGCCGGTAACCGGCTGCTTGTCTCCGCTCAGGTGGCGATGGCTCCAGCCCCTGGCATCGTGCTTCTTGAGCGGCGGGGCATCAGGATGCTCGAACCAGGATTCGCCCGTGGTCTTGGTGTGTTCGACAAAACGGCGGTAGTCCTGGTTCGTGACTTCGTACTTGTCGATCAGGAATGGGCTGACATAGACCAGGCGCATCGGGAATGTATCCTGCCGGGGATCGTCACCCTTGGCTCCCATCAGGAAATAGCCCCCGGGGACATAGGCCATGTCCTTCGGGACGGTGATATTGCCGGCGGGCGGGCGGTTGCCGCGGCCCGTTGGCTGGTAGGTCGTCATGATCTGCTCCATCATCCGGAGTATGAACATGAAATCCATACGCCCGAGCACGTCCTGTGCCGGGCCTTCGGTCTGTACAACCTGGGAGATCCAGAACTGCAGGAATCGTGTGGTTTCGTAGGCCGCGTTGTGAAAATCGCGCTCGCCAAGCAGGGTGTCCAGGCGACTGCGCATCAATTCGGGCAGGCGGCGGGCAATGTCACGCCGATCATCGACGAGCTGTTTGTGGGCGGCTGCCGCATCCGGATTGGTCTTGAAATCCTTGAGTCCCTCCAGGTGCAGGATCTGTTTGGTCTTGAGGTTGAATCGTTCAATCGTGGCCGACACCGGCGGAAACCAGCGTTCCTCCACCCGCTCAAGGCCGCGCACGATATTTTCCAGTTCCGCACGAAAGGCGTCGCGCCGCCCGGTGATTTCCTCGGCGGTGTCCGCGCCGGCGCATTTGGCAAGGAACTCATCGAACAGCGCGATCCGCTGCCGGTACTCGTCGGCCGTGAAGCTGGCATTCGGATCAAGTTTCAATTCCAGCAGTTTCTCGGCCAGAAAGGGGGTGACATCCGAATCCTCGATGGATTTGATATCGGTGCGCAATATCCGCCGGCTGGTTGAGATGCTTTCCGAAACCGGGATCTTGAGGACCACCTGCGTCGCGCTCTTCGAGGCGACAACGCCTTTCAACTGCTTTCCGTCGTTGAGATGCACGACGATAAATTCCTCGTCGGGGACGAGGGCCTGTGCCGCCGGGGATAGATCCGCCCGAGGGAGAGCACCGGCCGGGATGGAGGATCCGATAACCAGCAAAAAGCTGGCACCGAGGACTATGGATTTTCGCATGATACGCGATCCTTTTTCGTTGTTATACTCATTGTGCTTGCGCGAGCTCATCGGCAGCCTGCGAGAGCGGGGCGGCGATCAGGAAGTGGGCGTTCTTGAAGTGCATAGACGCGTTACGATAGGCGCCTGCCTTGCATTCCATCATGCCTCTGGCCATCGCGGCCGTGCCAGGATGCTCGGTGCTTAACCGTGCCAGCCGCTCCTGCGGTGTCAGGTCCTGCAGGGTGATATGGATCTCCTCGAATTCACCTTCCCCGGTTTGTTGGAAACACTGTATATGCCCGTCCTGCAGGGTGCCAATCGTCAGGAGGACGGTCTGGTTGTTCAGTGAAACCTCGATCGTCTGCCCCTCCTGCTGGCGGAATGTCTCCAGGATCCACGAGTCAAGGTTGATCAGGGCTTCCAGTTCGGCTTCCAGTTCCGATAGTGAATCGTGGTAGAAGGAAAGAGCTTGCTGCTCTCGCAGGGGTCGCGTCAGGTCAAGGGCCTTCTGCAGGTTCCCCTGGACAACTGCATTGGCGGCAAGTTGCAGGACAGGCGTCATGATCTCCTTGCCGAGCTGTTCCTGCCGTTTGCGATCCTCGAGTCGGGTCTGCGATTCGCGCGCTTGACGATGTCTGTGGATCTCCTGCAGCATGCGTTCGCGAAAGGCGATGTCTTCCGGCAGCGCACCCGCGTAAGTGGAGACGAGCGTTTCCGCTAGCGCATATTCGCCAGCCTCCTTGTAGGCATTCAATCGCTGCTGCAAAGCCTCGACCTCCTGCTGGCGTGTCTGGCGTCTGTCCGCTTTCAGCAGCCGTATACTGGTCTCTGCGCGGCGTTCGTAGGATGTGCCCCTGGCTGCCTGTATCACATTCTCGTAGCGGGCGATGGCGCCATCGGGATCCGCCGGGTTTGCTTGCTGCCATGCCACCGCGGCCTGGAATAGCGTTTCCTCCGGTGACTCGCTGCTTTCGCCCATCGAGTCAGCGGCAGAGCCTTGCTGTGCCTGTTGCAATGTCGCTGCGGGCGGCCCTGGGCTCGGTGCCTGCGGTGGCGTGTGGCTGGTCACTCCGAGATAGAACCTGACCGCTCCAGCGACGGCTACGGCGGCGATTGCGGTCCACAAGGTTGCCCATGCGGCACCGGAAAGCGAGAGGCCTGTGTTGTTTTTCGTCAGCCGCTGTAGTCGGTCGGTGTCAACCGCCGCACGTCGCTCGCTACGCTGTATGGTGCTCATTTCACCGGTCTGCAGGGTATGGTTCGGTGTCAGTCCGCTGTAGACCCGGCGCAGATCCGCATGCACGGACTGCCACGACTCGCCACGAAGGTCGGGATTCTTGGCCAGCATGCGTTCGATCAGTGCGCAGAGCGGCCGGGATAGGGCGGGGTTCAGGTCGATCGGGTCTGGTGCGCAGCCGGTTATCTGCATTTCCAGCGCGGTATTCTCATCGGTTTCGCTGAAGAGCCGGTTGCCGGTTACCAGATGGTAAAGCATCGCGCCGAGGGAGTAGATATCGGAACGGAAATCGAGATGGGCATCGCCCCGGGCCTGTTCGGGCGACATGTAGGAAGGGGTTCCCAGGACATAGTCGTCATCCTCGATAAAGCTGGACATGGCGTTGAGAGTACGTGCCAGACCCAGATCCATGACTTTGACCGTGCCGTCGTCATCGATCCTGATGTTGTCCGGCTTGATGTCGCTGTGGATAACCTTGGCGTGGTCACAGGCGTAGGCCAGTGCGTCGCAGACATGCTCGGCCACCACCAGGGCGTCACGC
>CAZZBA010000316.1:0-5142 GCA_964652765.1 uncultured Victivallales bacterium
TTGGACGGCAACAAACATCATTTTGCGCGGCGATGCAGTCTGGCTGCGCCCGCCCGCAGGCACTGGGCCGCATACGATTACGTTCATGGGAGAAGTGCCGGGTGATTACAACAATGCAGGAACCACAACGGTTGATAACATATCCGGAATTGATGCTGTAGGATATTCATATCCGATCGATATTGACTGGACTAACACAGCGCTTTCTATTGCTGCACCTGCAGCATCAGAACTATTGGTCTGGAATATAGTGACTCAGGGTTATGACATTTTTAGCAAGGGGCGTGCTGGTTGGTCTACACCTGCATCATATAAGATTAAAGCGGGGCAAGGCTTCTGGATTCGGAGCGCTTCGCCACTAAACTGGGAAGAAGTAACCCCTTACGATCTGTAAACAAGACTGAATAGAGGAGTCAACGAGATGAAGAAACTTTCAATAGCGGTATTGATGCTGGTGGCTTGTGCTAAAGTGGTTGTGGCTGATGTTTATGTTTCCTGGCAGGCGGTTGGTGGATTTTACTGGAATGCAACTCCGAGTGTTGGAATTCTAGGGAGCGGCACTGGTAACTCCACTTTGGCACAGCTGATCTGGTCAAGTGATAACGTCGCGGGTTCGGCTAATGCCGGAACGACACATTATGTGACCGGTAATGATGTCTGGTTGGCTGATCTCCTAATTACGGAAGATGGCATCAATAATGATGGAACCACGTTCGATTCGTACGCTTGGTTTCCGTCAGAGGCAACTACGGATAGCGGCGTTAATCCTAGCAGTGGATACGTTTATGCACGAATTTTCCAAGATAATTCAGTAGATGGTAACGACTGGTATTATACGGGAAATGTTATTGCGGCCAGTAATCTTGACTCTTCGAATCCTCTGGTGACACCGCAGCCATACCAACTCAATCGAGGCGGTATTAACGGTGATGCAATTGATGATGCTACATTCGGCGCCCAGGTGGTGCCGGTTCCCGAACCGGGAACGATGGCGATGTTTGCGCTGGGTATAGCTACGTTGGCCGCCTCGCGCCGCCGCCGCAAAGGCGTGCAGGCATAAGCATCCTCTCCTTGTTGGTGTGATAAAAGGGAGCTTCTTCGGAAGCTCCCTTTTTTTGTGCATGGGAATAAGCGCTTTGCAATTCCGCTTTTGCCCGATGCCGGGAGGGACGCCGGCCTCGGCGTCCACAAGGAAAGGACCGCGCGCCCGCGGTCCCTCCAAAGCGGCAACCAACCCGATATATAACCTCGTTTGTAATCATTGACAACGTACGTTTGTTATGCAATTATACGTACGTAATTTGAATGGAGGTTTGCGATGATTACAGCGTCAGCCCTGAGGGGCAATATTTATCGGCTACTGGATCAGGTCGCCGAAGATGGGCATCCCCTGACGGTCTCGCGCCGCAGCAGGGTGCTTAAAATCTGTCGCGTCGAACCGTCTTCAAAGCTAGACCGACTGGTAAAGCGCGACTGTATCAAGGGTGACCCGCAATCTCTAGTGCATCTCGATTGGGAAAGCGAATGGCAGCATGATCTACCTTGATACGCATGTCGTAGTCTGGCTGTATGCCGGAAAAAGCGATCTGCTTTCGCCGCTCGCTGTCGAAAGGATTGAGGCGGAGGATCTGCTCATTTCGCCCATGGTACAGCTAGAGCTTGAGTATCTGCGGGAAATCGACAGGCTAACGGTTGGGTCTGCTCTCGTCATCGAATCGCTCGCGCAGCGGATCGGGCTAACCGTCTGCGATCTGCCGTTTCCGATCGTTATGATCGAGAGCATCGTGCAGGCATGGACTCGGGATCCATTCGATCGGCTGATTACCGCCCAGGCGATTGCGCGGAATGTACCGCTCCTGACCAAGGACCGGCATATTCAGGAGAACTGCGCACTGGCCGTCTGGTAGCGCCTGCACGAGGTAAGCGCCCGCCGCGGGGAGGGAAGCCAGCCTCGGCGTGTGCAAGGAGAGGACCGCGAGGCCGCGGTCCCTCCCGATATGCATTCAACCGATGTGCATTCAACCGGGGATTTGCCCGGAACCCCTTGCCTGTACTACTGCTTCCCGAGGAACCGTTGAATGCGCTTGATGTTTTTGTCGGCGAGTTGGTTGGCTGCGAAGTTTCCGTCGAGTGCAGCGAGATTGGATAGGTCCATCCAGATGCCCGGATGATTCGGGTGCCGTTCTGCCGCCTGTTGCAGGAAGGCTAGCCCTTCGGCCTTTTGACCGGTGCTGTAAAGATATTTTCCTTTTTGCGCCAGCATCAGCGGCGACTCCGGATAGGCGGCTAGTGCCCGTTCCAACACTTTGGCGGCAAATTCGTTCTTTCTCGCGATCATACCGAGATCAATCAGATTATGCATCGCCCAGAAATGATTCGGATCGAGCTTGAGAATGATCTGGTACTGTTTTGCCGATTCGTCACGCTGGCCAGCGGCGCGCAGGCCGGCCGCCGAGCCCTCCAGCATGGCGACCAGCTCGTTCTTCACGACCGGATTATCGGGGGCGATTTCATTTGCCTTTATCAACCGTGCGTAGGCTCCTTCCATGTTCCCCTGCGCCCGCAGGACGCCCGACTCCAGCATCAGCCGCACAGCTTCGTGTTCGGCCTGAAGACGGGCCGCCGCTTCCGTTTCCAGCCCTTCCAGCCATTCCGGCGGAATCGGCGTGAATACATGCAGCAGAGCGCTCTGGTTGGCGTCAGTGGTATAGCGCAGCGCGTTTTTCGGCACAGAAAATTCGATAATCGGAAGCTCGTCGGTATGAATAGATCCATTGCCTCTAAATTCACGTCTTAAATCAGCAACGAACATCCCCAGCAGCACTTCCGGTGATGAAAATCCGATTGAACTAAGTGATTCATTGACTGCTGGTATTGAAAAGTTGCGTTTCAAGATATCGGCATCAAGATGCATTTCGTCCTTAAACCCAAGCAGCAAGGTATCAAAACCCGTGAAAAATAGAGCGGATTCTGGAAACACGCTTGCAAAGGTACGGACAATAATAAGATAGTCTTTCGATGACATTTCGTACATTGGCACCCACTGGCACATAATGCCATCGTCGGCAAGACACTCCCGCGCGAGTTTGAAATAATCGGCTGAAAAAAGGTGGGATGCACCGCCTACCACTGGCTCGAATGGATCGGCAGTGATGACATCGTAGCGATTGGTGGTTGAAAAGAGGTGGTTGCGGCCGTCATTGATAGTGATAATAGCGTCTGGATTGTCGAGAATGTTATGGTTCAATCGCCCCCAGACCGCTGCGGCCCGTTTCACGGATGGTTCGATCTCGACCACTTCGAGGTGGTCCAGCGGATATTGTCCAAGCGCGCCAAAACTGACACCCGCGCCGAGCCCGATATTTATGGCCTTTTTTGGGTTCGGATGAAAAAGCATCGGTAAATGAGCAACCATGCGCTGTTGCATCATCCCGCGCGGCGACTGATCTGCCTCAACCTTGCCATCGATGCTGAAATACTTGCGTTCGTTGCTGCTTAAATGAACGGAAACAGTTGAAGAAAGTGCTTCTTTGTAGTAAAGCAGCCGGTCGTTCATGATATTGTCTCGCAGGATTATTTTCCCATCCCGGATGAAGTTGAACGGGCTGAAGAAAGCGCCCGAGGCGAGGACGGCTTTGTTCCAAGCCGGGGGGAAGATCAGCAGGATCAGCAGCAACACGGCCGCCACTAAGCCACTGCCCGCCCGCAGCAGGGGCCGCCGCCCGGCGATGATTAGAGTCAGCAGTCCGGCGGCGGCCATGACCCCGCCCAGCAGCAGCAGCGAGCGCTCCATCCCGAGTCGGGGCAGGAGGATGAAGCCGCCGGCGAATGAGCCTGCCATCGCGCCGACGGTGTTAAGCGCGTAGACCATGCCGACCGCCCCCGAGGAGCTGGGCTCATCGCGCCGTACCAGACGAGTGGCGACCGTGAACGCAACGCCAAAGAGCAGCGCAGGGATTGCCAGATGGGACGCGGAAATCAGGAAGCGGGCGCGGTTCATGCTCTGCCAGGAGAAATCATGGGCCAGCAGATGGCGCAGCAGAAACTCGGGGCCGCGGTCAAAATAATACAGCGATGCCAGGGTGCAGATTCCGATCAGGGCGACCGAGCTGGCCAGCAATGGCAGCAGTCCGTCGCGCAGGCGGTCGAGCACGCGGGCGACCATCAGCGAGCCAAGGCCGATACCCAGCAGGAAGACGCCTAGCATCACGGTGAACGAGTAGGTGGTCGAGCCGAAGACCAGGATCAGGGCGCGGAACCAGATCACCTCCAGCGCGAGCGAGACAAACCCGCAAAGCATGGCGGCGAGGATCGCGTAGCGCGAGGCGGCTGGCATGTCGCGGAACCGGAAGCGCGGGCGCAGCGGTTCGCGCTCCGGGGTGGGCAGCGATCCCCGGCAGGCCAGCACCCAGGCCCCGGTGCCGGCGATGGCATCGGTCGCCACGGCGATGACGTTGGTCCAGGTCAGGCCGACGGCGGGAATCAGGTAGAAGCCGCAGGCGAAGATACCGGCAACGGCCCCGAGGGTGTTGATGCCGTAGAACCAGCCCAGCCTCTTTCCGAATTCCTGGTTGCCGCGCGCCAGCCCGCGGATGATCACCGGCAGGGTGCCGCCCATCAGGATCGTGGGCAGCAGCAGCAGCAGGAACGCCAGTACAAACCGCATCGGGGTCAGGACAAATAGATCATCGGAGATGTAGCGGTACGCAAAACGGTAGACCAGGCGGAGTCCGCCGAACATCAGCGGCATGGCTAGTGCATAGGCGGCGACGCCCCATTCCAGCCAGGCAAAGCATTTGAGCGGGTTCTTCAGCCGTTCGGCATAGCGCCCGAACAGGTGGGAGCCAATCGCCAGCCCGCCCATGAACGCCGTCAGCACCGTGGCGCTGGCATAGATGGTGTTGCCGAAGATGAAGCCCAGGTGCCGCATCCAGAGCAGTTGGTAGACCAGCGCCGAAAGGCCGGAGAAGAAGAACATGATCGAGATGGCAACCATAAGATATCCCCTGATAAGCATGACCGGATTTTGCGGATTGCGCCAATCATAGCCACGGAGAGGGGGCAGGTCAATATCGCTGGGCCTGCCTCTTGGTATTGACAGGCGGCGGTGGTGAGGTTAGCGTTCGGATATCAATGTTCGGA
>CAZZBA010000317.1:0-5109 GCA_964652765.1 uncultured Victivallales bacterium
AGCCTGATGCTGCGGATTGATACTCTTGATGCGGAGAGCACTATGACGATATCACGAGACGCGAGCCCTGGGATAATATCCAACATTCTGCTCATCCATGTGGACCAGCAGCGCTATGACTGCCTCGGATTCACTGGCCACCCTCTCGTCAAGACCCCGCATCTGGACCGCCTGCGGGGGCAGGGGATGTCGTTCACCGGTGCCTTCACGCCGATACCGCTTTGCTGTCCGGCCCGCCAGACACTGCTCAGCGGGGTGATGCCTGGCATGCATGGCGGGCTCTGGAATTACGATCAGCAGGTCATTCCCGGGCTTTCCCCGGCATTCACCACCTGGACCGCCCTGCTCAAGCAGCAGGGCTGCAACATGGCCTATTTCGGAAAATGGCATGTCTCGCCGGATCACGATCCCACCGTCTTCGGCTACGACCTCTACCAACCCGAGAATGCGGGACGCACGGAATGCGTCCAGCGCTATCCCATGCCTGGAAATCCGGTTTGGCCGCATACGGGAAAAATCAACTGCGTACCGCTGGATGAGACGCCGACCCATGCACTGGCAGCTCGTGCGTGTGACACCATCAAGACCTACGCCGCCCGGCGCGAGGCCGACGGGACGCCCTGGCATGTGCGGTTCGATCTGAGCGAGCCTCACTTGCCTTGCTTCCCGGCGGAGCCGTTTGCCTCGATGTACAGGCCCGAAGACGTGGCGGAGTGGCCGAACTTCCGGGAGACGTTTGAGAATAAGCCGTTCATCCAGAAACAGCAGCTCAGGAACTGGTGCATCGAGGATTGGACCTGGAACGAATGGTCGGTGTATATAGCCTTGTACCTTGGCATCATCTCCCAGGTGGACGATGCGATCGGCCGCGTGCTCGACGCCCTCGATCAGACGGGGCAGGGTGACGATACGATCGTGATCTTCACGGCCGACCACGGAGATGCCGCCGGCAGTCACCGGATGATGGACAAGCACTACGTGATGTACGAGGAGGAGGTTCGCGTCCCCTTGCTGGTGCGCTGGCCGGGGCGTGTTGCTGCCGGCTCCACATGCCCGGACTTTATCTCCAGTTGCCTTGATCTGGGGCCGACGCTACTTGCAGCGTGCGGCGTGGACATTCCGGAAGCATTTCAAGGCAAGTCATTCCTGCCGCAGTTGCTGGGGCAGGCAGCGGCCGAAAAATGGGATGTGGCGTTTTCGAGCTACCACGGTCAGCAGTTCGGGCTGTACGACATGCGCATGGTCCGTGACGAGCGTTACAAGTACGTCTGGAACCCGACCGATATGGATGAATTCTATGATCTTCAGGAGGACCCCGCCGAACTGGTGAACCTGGCTGGCAGCGAGATCGACCGGCGTCTCGGACCAATTTACCGGCAGAAGGTCCTTGATGTTTTCGGGGCACTCGGCGATCGTCTAGTCAAGCGTAATACCTGGATGCGGCAATGGCTTACGCAAGGATCGAACGGTTATTAAAGATGGGGCAAGCTGCAGATCATGCGCTGATGTCATCGACCGTCCGGTCGTGGATCTCCCCATCCTTGATTTCCAGGATGCGCGTGGCGATCGATCGGATCAGGCGATGGTCATGCGACACGAACACGATCGTGTTCTCGAACTGGTCGAGGGCGAAGTTTAGCGCTTCGATCGATTCCAGATCCAGATGGTTGGTCGGCTCGTCAAGGATGGCCACATTGCCGCCTTCCAGCATCATCCTGGCCAGGATGAGGCGTGCCTTTTCACCACCGCTCAGCACCTTGAGCGGCTTGAAAACATCGTCCCTGCTGAACAGCATACGCCCCATGAACGAGCGCAGGTCGGTCTCGCTGATGTCCTTGTTCTCGGCATAGCATTTCAGCCAGTCCATGGCTGGCGTTTCCGGTGGCTGCAAGACCTCGCCCGGATCCTGCGGGAACACGCTCAGTTCGACCGTCTCTCCCACGATCACGCTGCCGGAGTCCGGGGCGAGCTGGCCGGCGATGATCTTGAGCAGCGTGGTTTTGCCAACCCCGTTCTTGCCGATAATCGCGATTCGTTCCTTCTTGCCGATGGAACAGGAAAAGTCTGCAAACAGGGTTGTATCGTACGTTTTTGAAATGCCGGAGACCTCGATCACCTTGTCGCCCAGCCGGTTCCTCGGGGCAAACCGTATGAAGGGGGACACGCGGGAGCTGGGCTTGACCTCCTGGACCTCGATCTTCCCGAGCAGTTTCTGGCGCGAGGTCGCTTGCCGGGCCTTTGACGCATTCGCGCTGAAGCGCCTGATGAAGGTTTTCAAGTCGTGGATCTGCTTTTCCATCTTCTTGTTGGCCTTCTCGCGCTGCTCGCGGGCCTCGAGGCTGGCGATTGTGAAGTCATCGTAGTTGCCCGTGAACATGCGGATCTCATGGTAGTCCAGATCGGCGATGTGGGTGCAGACCTGGTTCAGGAAAAAGCGGTCGTGCGAGATGACGATGACGGTGCCCTCGTAGCGCCTCAGTAATTCAACGAGCCAATCGATGGAATCCATGTCCAGATGGTTGGTGGGCTCGTCAAGCAGGAGGACATCCGGATGCGCAAAGAGAACCTGTGCGAGCAGTACCCGCAACTTGAAGCCTCCCTGGAGGGTGCGCATCTGCCTCGAGAAGACATCATCCGTGAATCCCAGCCCGTTGAGCAGCTTGGCGGCATCCGCCTCCATGGTGTATCCGCCCGCCTCGCCGAATGCATGTTCCACCTCGCCGCAGCGTTCGTTCTCGGCATCGGTAAGATCAGTCTTGGAATAGAGATGTTCCCGCTCCTGGTGCAGGGACCAGAGTGCCTGATTGCCCATGTAGACCGTGTCCAGGATGGCAACATCGTCGAATTCGGCATGATCCTGGCGCAGGTAGCCCAGGGTGCATCCCTTGCCGATGGTGACATCGCCATGGGAGGACGGGATTACTCCGGCAAGGATCTTGACGAAAGTGGATTTCCCGGAACCGTTGGCACCGATCAGGCCGTAGCAGTTGCCGGGAGTGAACAGGACGCTGACATCCTCGAAAAGAATGTCCGCCCCGAAACGCTTAGTCAGTTTAGAAGTCGATATCACGGTATCTCCAATCGAAAAAATAGAGTAAACCTCAAATGATGCATGAATCATGACTGAACGGCAAGTTTTTATGGATGATTCCTGGATGATGTTTTAAGTATAAGCCCTCAAATGGCTTGCTGTCTGATGGCTCCGTCTGCTAGCGTCAATCCTTCTGTGAGTGCGGGTTCTTCAAGGGAGACGACATATGCAAAGTGAAATGGCCGCCGTGCCGGCGGTGGTGATGGAGTGCCAGCTGGCCGGTTATCTTGGCATCCAGGTCGAGAAGGTTCCGGAGTCCTTCAATGCCGGTTACTCGATGTACGTCGCAGCCTGGCCCCTTGTGGAAACCTATCCGGGTGCGCGCTTCCAGACCGGGCTGTTCGGCACCTGGATGTTCGCCCAGAACGACGGGCCGCTACCCGATCGCCGGTTGTACAGCGATATCGAGGGCGGGCTTGGATGGTGGCGTGACACTCGGTTCGCGACCGAGACGCCCAAGTTCATCATGGGTGGCGTGGCCCTGAACTTCGTCGCCTGGGCCAACGGGCCCGGTGCCGGCAAGGGCCGTGACTGGGACAATCCAACCGGGCTCTATGGCGTGGCGCAGCTCAGCCCCTGGGTGCTGTGGCCGCCGGATGGCCTGAATCTCAAGCAGGGAACTTGTGGCGAATTGTGGGGCTACGGCTATCTGGCATTGCCGCTGATCAAACCCAAGGACACCACGGACGGCAAGTCCGTGCCTACTGGCGGCAACTGCTGGACGCTTTTCCTGAACACCGCCAATTTCAAGGGTCCGGTGGCATTCTTCACCCCGTATTTCTTCTCCAGCGTGACCGCCGAGGATCCGTCGTTGGCCGGCCTGTTCCTGGACACGCGACCGAGCCGCCCCAATCGCTCAATCCAGATGGAGACACAGTACATCCCGGCTGTGCAGGCTACGGACAGCCGGGGTGACCGCTATGCCCGGATTGCGCACACCTCCTTTCCCGGCGGGGCGCCGGGCGAATCCGCTTTGCTGCATCAGCCCACGGTCTACAGCAGGCAGGTACTCTGGGATGCGGTCGCGGCGTGGCTGGATGGCAGTGGCCCGCCCGTTAGTGGATCGCTAAACGTCGAGGGTTCTGCCGTGCAGCCTGTGGTCCGTGAAAACCTGGCGTGCTGGGCCATCTTCGAGGCTGGCACGCCGCGCGATGATCGTCCGCTGCTGGATTGGAAGTCCATCACGACCGGTGCCGCGCTGGACAAGGACACATTCGGTTACCGTTGGAACGAGGCTTTGTGCAAAGCCGCCGGACAGGGGCCGTTGGTCATGCTGCCGGAGTATTACCGGCTGGTTGGCGAGGCGGGTGCTAAGCCGCGGTGGGTGGTCGTGTCGCCAGCCGACGTGCCAGCGGAAACCGGTTTGGCCGAAGTCGATTTCGCGCCGCGGGGACGCACGCCAAATGAACCCTACGTCACGCCGGATGCACCTGATAGCTGCTGGAAAAAACCGGGACCGGTGGCAGGGCCGTTCACCGCGAAGCCGGGCGACGGATCAACGGTCATCTATTACTGGTACCGCTTTGCCGATCAGCCGGCCTTGCTGAACGCGGACTTGTCGGATGCCGAGCGCGAGGAGTTGCAGTGCCGCGTTGAAAAAATCCACCGGCAATGGCGCAAGGACCTTGAGTACCTGCCTCCTCCGCAGACCGGTAAATTGGCGGATATCGATTCCGCCCTCATCGTGACGCCACCAAAGGGACTCGAGGTCGGATATGTTCCGATCGTGACCTGGCAGGGCATTGCTGACTAAACAAGGAAGAAAATCATCATGATGCTCCAGACCGGTTCTTCAATTGAGGAGTTCCGCTCGTTCCATCGCCTGTTCTGCATGGCGATCATGCACGCTTAGTGTGCCGCAATTCATGATGGTGGCTGTCGCAAAGAGCGGGTTTCGTGGTGTAGGGTGTTCGCGTAGGATTCTGCGCCTGGAGACGGCAGGGACGTAAAAAAGGAATAGGAAATTTATGAGTAAGATGACGAATCGGGAACGCGCGCTGGCTGTGTTGCGCTATCAA
>CAZZBA010000318.1:0-5103 GCA_964652765.1 uncultured Victivallales bacterium
ATGTGCCGCCCTCACCGCGGTATGTTTCGTCATAACGGCGATTGCTGTAAAACGGTTTGGCGTGGACCTTATGCCCTAGAAGAAGGCGGCAGCAGGTGGCCAGCCGGTTAGTCGCCGCCAACCGCGAACTGATCACCCGTTTCGAGCAAAAGATCCAAACCACCCTCGCCCGCATCTGGGGGGAAGCAGAATAGATCCCCCCGGCCTCGCGCCGGGGGTGAATAAAGTTGAGGAAAAGGCCCGTTTCGGCAAATCCTGTCGTCGTTTATGCCACCTAAATTGTAATTGCAAGGCATCTTGACATTCCACTTGGGTTTCCTCATCATTCCTTAATGAAAAAGATGTTTCAAATCGGCCTCAATCGACCTATGAAGACGGCGATTATGTTCGCCTGCCTAATGATGGGATCCTTGGCTTTTTCTAGCCCCCATTCTGACAAACTGGAGGTGGCGGCACCGTTCCGGACTTGGACAATAGGGCTGTCTGAAAAAGAGGGGGGCTGGCCCTTGTACCGAGACGGCGTATGGATCTGTATCCTCAAAAAAGATGCGACAACCGCCAACTTGAAGACGTCCTCGTTAAGCCTTGCGGACCAACGATATCTGAAAATAAACCAGCCTACTGTCAAAGCTCTCTTCGATCCCGAAATCGAGCGAATTACATTGGAGGGCGACATTGAGGAGTTAACCAGCAGTCTGATCGCCATGGAAGCAGCACAGAGGACCGGAACTTTTCAGACACAAACTAAAACAGTGTCAAATACGGCCTCTTCCATGTCTTCTGTCGGCACGCAGACTGAGGGGCCGTCCCACGTGCGAATAGCGGGGGCAAGTGCAGACGGCTTAGGGCGACGAAAAAAACCATTGGATCTTGATATCCAAACATCACAACAGACTAACCGACTTTATGAAACGAACAGTGCCATTGAAAATACGGCGACAATCGTGACTTCCACAGGCTCATTCACAGACGGGCCGTCCCTAGCTCGAATACAGGCAATACGGAAGGTCCTCGTGGAGCGGAAATCAAAACTTGCAGCGCTTAACGCGGCGTATCCGATGGTCAATGGTCCCTAGGGGACTCCGGGGACACAAACCAATCAACCCGCGCCCGAGGTCATGCCGTAACCAATAACTGAGCGCACTCATCCGCATTTATGAGTTGCCTCCGCGTCTCTGCGAGAAAATCAATTCACGCCATTCGCCCCCCCCTCCAGCGTATCGACGGCGAACCGCGTGATGCGCTGCCCCAACGGCAGAAATTCCCCCACGCTGATGGTGTTGAAAGTACCGGGCTGCGGAAATTCAATGCTCAGTTCGGGTGTGCAAAGACCGTCATCCGCGGACCAGTAGGTGGCGGGATCATCTTCCGCAACGCGCTCAGGGGCGAACACCGGCGAGCCCCCCTGGTGGTTGCTGGCCGCGAAACGACCGGCCTTCGCCAGGTTCTCAATGAAATCGGCCTGGATTATAGTATTGCGGCGATCTTGCTGGGTAAACCGGATGGCATCCCGCCGACGCAACCCGCTGCCGCGGCGGCTATGATTCTCGGTTGAGTGGGCTTGTTTCTGCGTCTGCCGGCCGGCCTGCGGGAAAGTAGCGGTCGAGGATGGCCTGCACGGTGTCGCGGACCTTCCGGGCCCCGGCTTCGTTGTAGGACTCCCAGCGGGCGGCGTGATTGCGTTCGGAGGTAAAGCCTTCGGGACTCGGTTGCTTGCCCCACCATTTTTCTGCGTATGCACGAAAGGCGGCATTGTCAGCCGGGATGACCGATTGGTAGCGGACCAATTGGTCGTAGATCCTGGCCGATGGTTTGAGACCGGCCGCTTGAAATTCGGCATCGGACTTCCCCGGGTTGATGATGGGAATGCCCCAGAAATGGATCAGCGGTCGAAGGTCGGCGCCTGCCGCCTGTGACAAACGCAGGGTGTAGGTGTCGCCTTCCTCGCCGGCCGCGTTGCGTGGCCAGGGCTTCCCGTCCAGGGAATCCTGATGACAGGCGCGGAAGAAGCGACCGATCGTTTCCCAGCCGAACAGGCGGGCGATGTCGACAAACTTGGCGTGGCCTTTGAGCTGGTAAGCACGCTCGAAATTAAGCATCACGCCATCGGCCACGAAGTTGTCGCTCATCATCCATTCGACCGCTGCCGTCTCGATGGTCTTGAACGGGTCATTGTCGGCATGACGCGATCCGCGGAATGCTTCATCCAGGCTCAGGCCGAATGCCAGGTTCATGACCGCCACGTGTGGCAGGTTCACGGCCGATTCCTGGTCACCCGCGTATTTCGGGAACAGGAAGCCATGGCCGAGCTCATGGAATTCATAGTTATGCGCGACTTGCGGACCCTGCACCAGATGGTGTTTGCTCAGACCGTCGGTTTCCTCGGTGGGATCGTACATGCGATTGCCGGCGGGGTAGCCGGGATGGAAGGCCTTGCCTCGCAACTGCAGATCGACCTGGTTGTATAAGACTTCCCGTCCGAACGCGCGCGGGCGTCCCATCAGGTCGCTGCACACGTCCAGGGCCTTGTCCCAGTTTTCCATCAGCGTGTCCGGTGCCTCGAGGGCGGATACCCAGCTCGTTGGCACCTGCATCATGTAGCGTTCGGATTGGAAATCCGCCCAGGGTGCCGGATGGTGGCGTTCAACCGTCTGCCATTCCTCGCGTGTGGTCCGGTGGAATGGTTTCCACGAAAAGTAGGGGGACCGCACGGCATTGCGTATAGATACTTCCACGATGCCGGCATCGGCCTTGTAGGGGACCTCGATGTAGATACCACCGCCCAGGGGATTGGCAACCTCGATATCGGCCTGATCGATGTTGTAGAGCGCGCTGACGCGGAAGAGACGCAGGACACGGGGTTTTTTCTGGTGGTCCCAGGAATGCGCCCCGACGCGGATCTGGTAGCCTTTGCCGACAAGCGATTCCGGGACGGTGACGGTTGCGATGGTGCCTGGCGCCAGGTAGGTTCCGGTTGGTTTGCGGGCCGGAAGCTCCATGTGCATGACCGGCGCACCCCAGGTCTCGGGATAGCTGCCATTGATCCGGACCGTATACACGGTATTGGAATCGGGGAGGGCGGTGACTCGCCCCGGAAAATGATCTGCGCAACCAAAGCGGAAACCATCGAGTAGCGCGTGATGCCGGGTAAGTCCGTCTGTCGTGTACAGCTCGTCCATCAGGTGCTGCATCACCCAGAAGACTGCCCATTGGGTTGCTTGTTCCGGTTTCTTCTCCTTCTGGTGCAAGGGCGGGTGTTTAAGCCACAGGGGTCCCTGGCGCTGGTCAAAATCGGAGACGATGGCCTGGGCGACCCGGATGGCGGCTTCGCTCTTGATCAGCTCCTGCTTGTGCCCTGTAATCTCCTTGGTCAGTGCCTCGATCGCCTCGGGTTGCAGCTCCGCCTCTCCCCGGATGTGCTTTTGCAGGGTGGTCAACGCGTCCAGGAGCGGATCATGCATGGCGTCTTGCCCGGCGTGCACTCGGGGGGTGATCGCAATCATCAGGGTGATCGCCAGTATTACTGTATAGTGCATAGGTTTTTCCATATAGCCAGTGTTTTTTGTCGGTGTTTATGATGGTCATGCGCGTCGGCGCGGATCGGCGATGCATCCAGCAATGGCGGTGGCGGCAGCGGTGGCCGGGCTCATGAGGTGCACCATGCCGCCCTTGCCCATGCGGCCGTTGAAATTGCGATTGGTGGTGCTGGCGCAGACCTCGCCCGGTGCCAGGACGCCGTTGCTCATGCCGAGACAGGCCCCGCAGGTGGGATTGGTGACGCAGAATCCGGCCGCCATGAAGACGTCCAGCAGCCCCTCCTGGTTGGCGGCGCGCATGATGTCCGGAGTTGCCGGACTGACGATACCGCGCACACGGTCGGCAATATGGCGGCCCTTGACCAGCGCGGCAGCCACGCGCAGATCCTCGAGCCGCCCGTTGGTGCAGCTTCCGATGTAGACCTGGTCGACGGGGGTGCCAGCCACCTCTGTGACGTTAACCACCTGGTCGGGCTTGAAGCCGACCGTGACCTGCGGCACCAGCGTGGAGGCATTGATGACGATTTCCTTCTCGTAGTGCGCATCCGGATCGCTCTGCCACTGGGAGAAATCCTTCAGCGCGGCGGTTTTCGATTTGTACTCGCCCTTGATGAAGGGCCACAGGTACTCGACGGTGGTCATGTCCGGCATGCAGACGCCGCTTGTGCCGCCCGCCTCGATGGCCATGTTGCAGACGGTCATGCGGGCATCCATGCTCATGGCCTCGATCACGGGACCGTGGAACTCGATCACCAGGTCGGTGGCGCCGTTGACCGTCAGCTCCTTGATGATGCGCAGGATGACGTCCTTGGCGTAGACGTGCTTTCGCAGCTTGCCCTTGACGGTGACCTTGATCGTGCCCGGATCCTGGAAGGAGCAGATACCCTTGAGGATGCCGACCTCGAGATCGGTGGTGCCGACGCCAGCGGCAAAGGCCCCGAAGGCCCCGTGGGTGCAGGTGTGCGAGTCGCCCATGATCACGGTGAAGCCAGGGCGGATCAGTCCTTTTTCGGGAAAAATGGCGTGGCAGACACCGTTGTGGCCGATATCGAACCAGTGGGGCAGCTTGTGGCGGCGGGCCCACTCGCGCAGCACCCGTGCCTGTTCGGCGCTCTTGGTGTCCTTCGAGGGGGTGACGTGGTCGACCACCGCCAGGATCTTGTCCTTGTCGAAGACCGTATCCATGCCGCGCGCGATCAGGTCGTTGATCGCCATCGGGGTGGTGATCTCGTGGCACATCACGCGGTCGAGGCGCAGTACGTTCATCCCCTCGCAGGGGGTATCCACGCGGTGGGCATCAAAGATTTTCTGAGCGAGTGTTCTTCCCATGACGGCTCCCTTTTGGTGAAACGCGAAACAAGGGCAGCATTAGACGCAGCCCGCCGGTTTCCGTCAAGGCGAAACTAAATGTGGACATACCCCATTTTTTCTAGGTGAATTCGAAGCAGGGTAAAATCATCTGTTTTGATGGGCCGTTTTGCTTCCTCGCCTCTCGCCCGCCCTTCCATTTCCCAATATGACTATCGGGTTGAGTAAGGTGGCGTCAACATGTAGTATACCGCCTCAT
>CAZZBA010000319.1:0-5103 GCA_964652765.1 uncultured Victivallales bacterium
GGATATAGGCTGTACTTTGTCAGCTTTGACGGAACAGAGCCTATTCATGTCCATGTGCGCAAGGATAATCAAAGTGCAAAAGTCTGGCTTTCTCCTTTGGGAATTGCTTGGTCTGAGTTTAATGCGCGGGATACTCGCTCGGTCTTGCGTATTGTGGAAGAACATGCAGAACTGATAGAAAAGAGGTGGTATGAACACTTTAAGCAATAAACCCAATGATGGTGCTGCCGTTGCAGCAGGGGTAGTGATTGGCGAGCGAGAGTTTGTGGTATGCCTGTGCGATGGGCGCCGCCTGGCGGTTCCATACCGTTGCTTTCCCCGGCTGGCGCGGGCGAGCAGCAGGCAGCGAGCACATTTTGAGGTTTACGCCGGTGGACGGATGCTGCACTGGCCCGAAATTGATGAGGACATTGAAGTGGTGCATATTCTGGAAGGGCGCATGCCAGTCAAGGAGAAGTGCTTAGCCGTCGCCGAATCGAGCACGCCGTACGGAACATCTGAAGAGTCCACCCTGCCGGAACAACCTGAATGAGCAAAACTGTATTCCATACGGCGTCCAGGACATGGCTATCCGCTGCCTATGCGGCGCAAAAGGAGATGATGACATGGATGAGAGAATGGTGAAGGCATGCACGGTTTCGGCTTTCCTGGCGTTTGTGTTCTGTCTCGGCGCGGGTCTGTGGATCCTGGCCAAGACCGGACTCGACCATGGAAACGATGCCGTCTCCACGGGGATCGGGCTTTACTTCATCGGGAAAGCCTTCTTTGTCGGCCCGATGCTGCTGTTAGCGGCCAGATCGCAGCGGAAACCTTGATTATGGCTTCGCGCCGGAGGGAAGGATGACCGAAACGGCCATTTTCCCTGGGGCGAAAACGAGGCGTGCGGCGTCGCGGACATCCTCGGCCGTCACAGCGGCAATCCGCTCGGGACGGGTGAAGAGGTAATCCGCACCGAGCCCGTAGCGGACATTCAACGCGCAGTCGCGGGCGATGGACAGGGTGTTCTGCAGGCGCATGGCGTGATCGGCCGTGAGCTGTGCCTTGGCCCGGGCCAGTTCGTCCTCGCGCAGCCCCGCCCCGGTCAACCGGCCTATTTCAGCCAGGAACAGGGCCTCGACCTCGGCGGCGGCCTCGCGGCGGGTGCCGGCGTAGATGGCGAACATGCCGGGATCGATCCCGACCTGTTGCATCGCGCCGGTGAAATAGGCCAGCCCGCGCTTGTCGCGTATTTCGATCGCGAGATCGGATGAGAGCCCGCTCATGGCAGTCTGCAGGACATCCAACGCGTCCTGGCGCGCATCAAAGACGGTCACGCCGGGGAAACCGGCCATGACGATGGCCTGCTCGCGCGGGACTTCCTGCTCGAGCCTTGCCGGCAGGGTCGGCGCTGGCGCGTCCGGGGCCAGGGCGGGAGCCGCACCGGCGACGACGCCGGTAAAGGCGCTTTCGGCCAGGCGGCGGGCCTCGTTGGTACTGATGGCACCGGCAATGGAGATCGCCAGGTTCCCCGCCACGGTCAATCGGCGGTGATGCGCGACCAGGTCGTCGCGCGTCAGGGCACTGACGGTTTCCGCTGTGCCCTGGGGGTCGAAGCGGTAGGGGTGGCCGGGAAAAAGCAGCTCCCTCAGTTGCTGGCTGGCAAGGACCATCGGCTGCTCGGTCTGCTGCCGGATGCTGGCGAGCTGAAGCACGCGCTGGCGGTCGATCTCGCTCTCCTCGAACAGCGGGTTTAGAAGGCAGTCGGACAGCAGGCTGATCAGCGTTCCGGCATCATCGCTGAGGCAGTGGGCCGTCAGGCCGAAGGCGTTGTACCCGCCATAGGCGTTCAGCGAGGCCCCGAGCGACTCCACCGTCAGGGCGATCTGCTCCCGGCTAAGCGCGGTCGTCCCCCGCAGCAGCAGTTCGGCCATCAGGGTCGTGATTCCGCTATTGGTGGCGGACTCGGCCCGGGTGCCGCCCTGCAGTGCCACGGCGATATGGACGAACGGCAGGCGGTTGTCTTCCCGCACGATCAGTGAGGCCCCGCTGTCTAGCGTCATGGTGTGTGTCACCGGCTTGGCAGGGGCGTCCGCCGTGACGTTGAGCTCACCGGCGTCACCGTCGGCTTTGGGTACCAGCAGCACGAGCGACTGCCTGGCAGGGACCAGGTATTCGCGGGCGACACGCGTCAGATCGGCCGGCGTCACCGTGCGAAGCTGCTCGAGCCAGCCCTCGCTGAAACGCGGGTCGCCGGTCAATTCCAAGTCACTGCCGAAACGGGCGGCCTGGCCGTTCATCGTGGTCAGTTCGCCGATTTGCTGGGTCAGTGCCGAACGCACGGCCTTGGCGACCTCGGCTTCGGTGAAAGGGACGGTCTTGAGGTATTCGAGTTCCTGCCGGACGGCGGCGACGGCTGCGTCCTCCTGTGCGGGGTCGAACTCCGCGCTCAGTCCGAGCAATCCAGGACGGCCCGGCGTATACGACCAGACCGAGACACTGTGAAGCAGGCGGCGGTCCTCGACGAGCGAGCGGTGCAACCGCGACGAACGCCCCTGGCCCGCCACGGTGGTCAGGATGTCAAGGGCGGGGGCGTCGGGAGGGCGGATGTCGACCGTCGGCCAGGCGGCGGTGAGGCGCCCGATCTCGTAATCACCGGTCAGGCGCTCAAAACGGGGCGAGACCTGTGGCGGCTCGTCCGGCAGGATGACCGGGGCGCGCCGGCGGCGCTTGAAGGCGTCCAGCTTTTCGGTGATATACGTGCGGACCTCGGTGGTGTCGATGTCGCCGACCATCACCAGGATCGTATTGTCCGGGGTGTAATGACGGTTGTAGCTGGCGACCAGATCCTCGCGCGTCACCGTGCGGAAGACATCGGGGTAGCCGATGACGGGGTGGCGGCGCGTATCCGTGCGGAATGCGGTCTGCCAGAGAGCCTTGCCCAGCACGCGCTCCGGGCTGTCCTCGCCCATGGCCACCTCGCGCAGGATCACCTCCCGCTCCAGTTTCCATTCCTCCTCCGGGAACGAGGCGTTGATCACCGCGTCCGCCAGCACATCGAAACCGGTTTTCCAACGGGCGGACGGCAGGTCGGCAAAGTAGACGGTGCGATCGAGGGTCGTGTAGGCGTTCACCCGCCCTCCCGCCTCGTAGATCTCGCGGGTGACCGTGCCTGGGGCGCGGGTCGGGGTGCCCTTGAAGAGCATGTGCTCGATGGCGTGGGAAATGCCGCTGCCAAGGTACTGGTCCTCGTGCATGGACCCGCAGCCGATACGGAACTGCACGGAAACCACCGGCGCGGATGCATCCGCCTTGAGCAGGCATTCGAGCCCGTTGTCGAGTGTGAACCGCTCGATCCGTTCGTTCTCGCGGCGCAGCACGTCCACGACGGCGTCCGGCTCGCCTCCGCCGACCACCGTGCCGGCGGTCAGGGCCATCATCGAGATCGCAGTGATTTTCTCCATCATATCGTTTCCTTGTTTTCCGGTAGGAATGGTTTTTCAAAAGCATCGTCAAAGTCGTATCCGTTGGCGAAATCCTCGCGCTTGTCCTCGTCGGTCTTTCCCAGTTCGCCAGCCTCGACCAGGTTGAAGACAAGCTCGCCGATGTCCTCGGTACGGTAGAGTCCCCAGTCGTGGAGAACATGCAGCGCGAGCGGGCCGAACGATTGCAACGCCAGGTCGCGGAACCCCTCGCTCAATTCCCGCCCGCTGACGTGGTGGGCGGGGCCTTTGCGGGGCTTGTCCAGTGCTTTGGCCGTGTACTCGAGCGCCTCGCGCAAGAAGACGTACGCCTCCATGTCGTAGCGCGGGTCCTGCCGGCAGATGGCTTTCAGTTTTTCTAGCATGTTGTCATTGCGGTTTTCAGGTTGTTCCCCAGCTCCTGCATCTCCGCCATGCTCCCATACGCATGGCCATGCCAGTTCCAGTGGTGGCCGTCGTTGGCGAACCGGGGGATCACATGGAAATGCAGATGCGGCACGACCTGCCCGGCGGCACTGCCGTTGGCCTGGTGCACGTTGACGCCATCGGCCCCCAGGGCGGTGAGCTGGGCCTGTGCCACGCGCTGCACCGTCGCCATGCAGGCAGCCAGGATGGCAGGCGGCGTGGCGGTCAACGGATCGAAATGCGTTTTCGGGATCACGAGCGTGTGGCCGTTGATGATCGGGGCGATATCGAGGAATGCCAGCGTCTCCTCATCCTCGTAGATCCGGGTCGAGGGGATTTTTCCCGCCACCAGCTTGCAGAAGATACAGTCCATCACGTCTCCCTTGTCGCGTTTACAGAAAGGACGGAGCATAAGCCGCGTTGTGCTCAAAGTCAAAATGATTCCCGCTGTGATTCGCGCCTTGTATGCGACCATGGGGTATGGTCTAATCAGTGGAAACAGGAGGTCGTGTATGGATATCAAGCTCAACCCCGTTGAGGCGCGTGTTCTCGGATGCCTGATCGAAAAGGAACTGACGACGCCGGAGTATTATCCGATAAGCCGCAACAGCCTCGTGGCTGCCTGCAACCAGAAATCAAACCGCGATCCCGTCATGATGTTGACGGAATCGGATGTGGAGCATGCCCTCGAATCGCTGCGCTACGACCATCGGCTGGTCGCCCAGGTGACCCTGGCCGGCAGTCGTGTGGTCCGGTTCCGCCACGAGCTGCTTACGCACTTCAAGTTCAGCCCGGAGGAAACCGCCGTTCTTTGCGAACTCCTGCTGCGCGGTACGCAGACCGCCGGGGAACTGCGCACGCACACCCAGCGCATCGTGGCCATTGATTCGCCGGCAACCGTCAAAAGCATCCTCAACAGCCTGATGCACTGGGGCGAATCCGCCTTTGTCAAAACCATTCCAGCGGCATCAGGGATGCGCGAGGAAAGGTATGCCCAGACGTTCTGCGAGACAGGCGCGGAAGGGGATGAGGCGGCAATCCAGCCAGCGTGGTCACCCGCGCCAGAAGCAGTCCCCGAGGACCGGATCGCGATACTGGAAGAACAAATCGCGGCGCTCGACGCGCGACTTGCCGTCCTGGAGAATGCCCTGCTCTGAGCAAGGCGGCGGCATCGGCACCCGCCACGGCTTGCCTATAACTTCAAGCCGCCGTTTGCGGCATATTGCGTTCTAACTGATTG
>CAZZBA010000320.1:0-5092 GCA_964652765.1 uncultured Victivallales bacterium
AATGGACGCATGACCCCATGCACGGCGGCGGACGCAGCAACATGAAGGACTATATGTACGCCCATTTCTCCGACTATTCGATGAATAGAATGCAAAGTCGTTTTGAGAATCAAGCCGCCTACTGGAATGAGGAAATCGGTGAATATGCGCAATGGAACCAGGAGACGGGCAACTATGACAAGGTCATCAAGAATGACGGGATGCTTTTTCCTTTAGAACGCGATGCAGAAGTCATCAGCCTGCTGGCTTCCGCCAATGTGGCCGTACCGGATGCGAACATCATCTATCCGCCCATCGGTCCCTACAAAGCCGGGCTCATCCGCCGGTTTAATGCCGATTCGCCCGAGGACCGCGCGGAGGCTCAGGCGTTCGGATACACGGACGCGACGTGCAATGTCTGCCTGCGCGTTACGCAAGGCGGCCAGGTGAAGAGCTATCTAATGATGGCAAAGATCAGCCGGGATGATGATCCCATGCAAACGTTCAATGCGAGTGCCATCAACCTGCCAGCAAGGGACGGCGACATCACGCAGGCGGAGTTGCTCTTCACACCGGATGTGATCGCGAAAGGCATAACTCCAGAGCATACGGTGCTGTATACCTGGAAGGCCGTATGCTTGCACCACATCCCGTAATCGCCCAGCTTCCATCCGTGATCGCCCCAGAGGACGACAATCGTGTTTTCCGCTAGACCGAGACGATCCAGTTCATCCAGCACCCTTCCGATCATGGCGTCGGTGTAGGAAACACTGGCATAGCAGCCATGAATCAATTGGCGGGTGAGATTCTCGGGCATTGGCCCCTTTACCGGCATGCCGACATAACCCCGCAACTCGCTCCAGTCCGTTAACGCCTCTTTGGGCGCTCCGTCTGGCACCAGCGGGTTATCTGACAGCTTGATTTCATTCTCCGGGTACAGGTCCCAGTATTTTTTCGGGGCGTTGAACGGCAGGTGCGGCCTGGTGAAACCAACGGCCATGAAGAAAGGCTTATCCTTGAGGCGGTTGAGCTCCTGAATAGCGTGTTCTGCCGTGAGCCCATCGGCATAGGCGTTGTCAGGAACATCGGGGGACTCGAAGGCGGGACCCATTCCGGTGCGTTTCGAGGCCGATGAGTTATCATCGCTCTTTTGTATCAGGGATTGGGAGTCCTTGCTCAAGTATCCCCGTCCCTTCCATTCGCCCTTGGCTTTGAATGCCGGGCTGCTCCACCCCTGCTCGTAGTCGCTGGCGTGGTGATAGATCTTGCCCATTGCCACTGCTTCATAACCGTTGTTGATGAAGTGCTGATTGAGTGTAAGCGCGTCCGGCACATGTGTGAACAAAGCCTTGTTCTGATATATCTGGCCTTTGTCAGGACGGTACCCGCTCAACAGGCTGGCGCGGGAGGCCATGCAGATGGCCATCTGACAGTAGGCGCGCTCAAACAGAACCCCTCGCTTAGCCAACCGGTCGATATTGGGCGATTTGATCTGCTCCTGCCCGTAACATCCCAGCTGGGGCCGCAGGTCATCCACCGCAATGAAGAGAACATTCAGACGTTTGACGGATTCTTGAGCTAGCGATGGCAGATTTGCCAACAAACCGGTGGCAATCAGCGTTGAGCCTGTTATGAGAATTTTCTTATCATGCATATTCATATGATTTTCTACGACACGAAGATCCTTGAACAGAGGAATTAACCGGACAGACGGATTAAGCACAGCAGCTAAAGTCACTATATCAATCAACCGACTCGATGACAAGATTCTGACGAAGAGAATGTTAGATCGGACAATCGATTGATAACGAACGACCACGCCAGATAGTCTGCAAGCCATTTGATTCTTTTCGATTTTCGGAATTTGCTGTAACCTTTTTCTGCGACGTTGCGTATAATGGGTTACAAGCGAGTACCACTTCACTAAAGGCCACAAGACAAATAATTAGAAAGAGGAGTAGATGAACAAGTTGTTTGTTTCAACATTGATGGGAATTCTGGCCATCGGTCCCGTGCAGGCTAGCCCACTAAATACCGCCGATATCGGTGCCGACGCCAAATGGGTCTTTCATTTCGACTGGGAAAAGTATCGCACCACGGAAACGCACCTCATGATCAGGGAAACTCCGGCACGAGCCAAGGCTGAAGCCAAGATCGCTGTCGCCACCGCGATGCTGGGATTCAACCCGCTCGAGGATATCGATAGCATCACAGCCTACGGCAATGACTATAAACAAGGCACTGGTGCCGTTATTATCAAGGGACTCCTGGATCCGCAAAAGGCCACGGTCCTGCTCGAAAAGAACAAAACGCATAAAACCGAAGCGTATGGAACCTACACGATACACATCTGGACCGCCAACCGAGGCCCCAGACACAGCAAGGATAATGCTTGTGCATTCTACAACGATAGCACCGTCATTATCAGCAAAACGACAACCGCCGTCAAAGCCGCGATAGACGTCCTTAATGGCAAAAAAACATCGTTGAAAGCGAAACAGGATGGAATCGTCCTACCGGAGGTGTCCGCCGATACAATCATGCTGGTTTATGCCGATAACCTCAACGATATCAGCGAGCAGAACCCGAAAGCACAGATATTCAAGAACGCGGACAGTCTCACAATCGCCGCAGCGGAAACCGACGGCGTGATCATGATCGAGGCTGAGATGGAAGCGGCTAACGCAGAAAAGGCCGTCCTGCTCAAAAATGCGATTGCCGGCATGCTCTCTTTCGCCATGCTGGGTGCGACAGAGAATCCCGCCATACCGGTTATGGTCAATGCGATAAAGGTTAGTACAGACGGACCCATTGTAAAAATCTCTTTCAGCAAGGATCCGAAGGAATTGATGGACCTGATGAAGCAGCAAATGGAAATGCATGAGCAGCGACGGCGCGTCATCCATGACAAGCAATCCCCTTCAGCTCAATAGCGGGGCATTCATTCTTGAACACCAGTGGTATAGTAGAAGCATTGAAAACCGATGAGTTAAGTTGCGAGGAGCTGGCTTCCAAGACTGAAGCCGGCTCCTCGGACTGTTTCAATGAACTTGTCCGCCGCCATTCAAAACCACTAATGGCATTTGTCAATCAGCGGGTGCGCCACCGGCAGGATGCGGAAGACCTAGTTCAGGATACATTCATCAGGGCGTATGCCAAAATTCATCTGTTTGACAAAAAGTTCAGTTTCAAGACATGGCTCTTCACCATAGCCGCCCGTCTTGCAAGCAGTTACCACCGCAATCATGTCGATGTTCCGGTCGAGGATATCGAGATCATAGACGCGAATGATCCGGCATCTTTGCTAGCGCAGCAGGAAGCGGAACAGAACCTTTGGGACAGAACCCGCAGACTCCTGCCCCGGAATCAGTCAACCGCACTCTGGCTTCGCTATGCCGAGAATCTTTCAGTGAAGCAAATCTCGAAACAGATGGGCAATTCAGAGGTGTATATCAAAGTCCTGCTTCACAGGGGACGGACTGCACTGCTTGAGGAGATTGTAAGAAACCGGACAAATGGAGGAGTATCACTATAATGCGTTGTAAACTGAATCGTTTCTTGATTTCAAATGCGATGGATTCAGACCGTGAGGCCCCTGCTTTTGCTCAAAGGCATGCTGAAGACTGTCCTGATTGCCAGCAGTATCACGCAATGTCGCACGCGCTCACGCAACGACTCATCAAAGACGCCAAGAGTGCCGGATGCGTGGGGGCATTACCAGTGAAACTTGAACACGTGCCTATTTATTGCAGACCGTTCGCGCTCCTACCTATAATGGTGTGCCTGATTGTCGCAAGCCTATTCCTTCTTCGTAACAGTCTCAAATCGAACATGACAGGCGACAGCGAGTGGCTAGTTGCAGAATGGGATGAACTCGCTAGCAGAGCCACAGATATCGTGCCCGGAAATCCGCTCGCAAGGGAAATCATTTTAGTTGCAGAAGATTCGAAAAATGCAGCCTATGCCCTGATTTCCTGCGCAGGATTGGACCCGGACACCCTTTTCGCCTTGAGCGACTGAAGTACGAGTTCAGCCTGCCCTGCAGGTCGCGGACGTTGATGTGACGCGTACTGGTGCCGGCCCGTGCCGCCATGGCCGCCGCAACGCCGGCGGCCTGCCCCGTGATGTAGCAGCCAGGCATCACACGGATGGATGCCTGCATGCTCCGGTCCGTGCTTACGCAACGCCCGGCGACAAGCGCATTATCCAGCCCCTTGGGGGTCAGGATGCGATAGGGTATCCCGTAACTCTCGCCCTTGCCCAGGCGCATCGACGTGAATTCCTTATGAAACGCGTCGTAGCTTTCCTTGTCCGGCCTGGCAATGTGGATATCGATCGGATAGGAATAGCGTCCGATCTCGTCGTCGAAGGTCGACGACGGGTTGAAATCGTTCACATTCAGGACATAGTCGCCGATGATGCGCCTCGTCTCGCGCACGCCCAGCAGGGAACCGGTGGCAACCAGTTCCATCGCCTCGAAGCCCTTGAGATAGCCCTTGTAGTAGCGCTCGTACTCCAGCAGGGATTTCCGACCCCACTGCAGGGCGCGGGTCAGCGATTCCTCGTCGGTCCCATCCACCTCGAACGTGTGACCGATATTGCCGCCGCCTACGGTCTCCCCCACCCTCCACATACCCCACAAACACCTTGGCCCGGATAGCGAACAATCCCGACTTGCCCGCGCAGATGGCTTCATGGACGCGGCCCTGGTCGGCCACGACATCCACGAGTTGCGTGTGCAGCGTAAAGGGGATACCTGTGTCTGCAAGCAGTGCGTCGTAGACTCGCTTGAGAACTTCTGCCCGAATACCCATGCCCTCGGCAGGAACCGTGCCGCCCGCCTCGCGCAGCGAGTCAAGAACCTGCTGCCCCACCCCGCCAGCCAGGAAATTGACGCCATCGGTGAATTGCATGAAGGCGGGGATCATCCCCGCCGTGCCCATGCCTCCGAGGCAATTGTGTGCATCCACCAGCCGGACAGAAGTACCCTGCCTGGCAGCCGCAAGAGCCGCCGCAATGCCAGCGTATCCGCCGCCAACCACCAGCACATCAGGCTCATAGCGCACGTTCAGTTCGCGGCGATACGACAATGTTGAATTGCTCACAGCGTAAT
>CAZZBA010000321.1:0-5063 GCA_964652765.1 uncultured Victivallales bacterium
GCCCAGCCTTCAGCATACTTGGGCTCTTTGGTGACCATCCAGGCCTTTGCCAGATCGCCGAGAAAGGTCTGATGTCCGATAAACGCGGGAATGTACTCGCCGCGCAGTCTTTGATCAGCCACCTCGACATCACCATTCCAGGCCCCGCGCTTTTTCAAGTACGCCTCGATCTTGTCCAGATCACGGTAGTTCCAAATCCAGCGCGGCAGAATCTGCTCCACCACATACGCACCCCAAGCGGTCTTGGCCGCCGCCCAGTCCGCCTTCGCCACGGCCTCACGCACAGCCGTCAGCTCTTTGCGGTTGAGGTCAATCGCATCAAAGAAGGCGGCTTCATTCGTCATGGCGATACCGGAAGCCCAGTCGTCGCCCCGCGTTTCCACACCGGCGCAACAGCAGCCGGCAACAATCATCGTCATTAGTATTCTCTTTCTCATTTGTATTCCTTTCTTCTCCTGTGTTGATTATTTCGAGTCTGGACTCAGTTGGTCAGCCCAGCTCGTGTTAGGCTCCGGTCCGAGCACTAGTTTCAAATGTCCGCCGCGGACGAGGTCGCGGTGGTACACCCACGCCTTGTCCAGGGACTGCCCGTTCAAATCCGCGGATTGGATATAGCGGTCGCCCGGACCATTACCGGACGTCTCGATCACAAAGTCGGCGCCACCGTAATACTCCTTATCGAGGTGGATCGTAATGCGGTCGAAGATGGGACTGGAAAGTTCGAGGCGGGGTTCAGGCAGGCACCCGCCGTTCACGCTGAAAAGCCCGATCGCCATGAGCACATTGAGTGACCCCATCATGCCCTGGTCCTCATCTCCGCCATAGCCGCCGAACGGGGTGATGTCGCTCTTGGCGGCCTGCATGACGCGGCGCACCCACTTCTGGGTCAACCAGGGCGCACCGGCGTAGTTGAACAGATGCGCGAGGTAGGTGCACGGCTGATTGCCGTAGTCGATATAGCCTTTTTCATGCTTGGCGTGCGGCGCGATAAAGCCGTGCGGCTCGGCCTTCCTGAACAGCTCATCGAGTTCCTGGACAAATGCCTCCCGGCCGCCAAACAGCGCAATCAATCCGGCGACGTCGTGCGGCACATACCAGCGATAATGATGGGCATTGCCCTCGACCCATCCCTTCAGGGCCATCGGATCGAAGTCGGCGATGAACTCGCCGTCCATGCTCCTGGGCCGCATGAAACGCGTCTGGGGATCCCAAAGATTCCGGTAATTCTGTGAGCGCCGCATCAGCATCTCGTAGTCGTCGTGGCGACCAAGCTCCCGGGCGAGTTGGGCCAGTGCCCAGTCATGGTAGGCATACTCCAGTGTCATGGTCGCCGCGCCTTGCACATGAAAGGCATCGGCCTTGATCCCCTGCGGTACATAGCCGCGCTCGATGTAGTACTCGACGCCTCCGCCAACGCAGGTGTTGTGTTCGTAGCCGGCCTTGCTCATCAGCCCCCCGGGGCCATGATTCTTCAACATGCCGGCATAGGCCGTTTCAATATCGAACGTGCGGATGCCCTGCATCCATGCCGAAACCAGGAAGGTGGTGGACGTGGGCGACGTCATCACAAAGGTGTAGTTTCCACCTGAGGGTCCACGGGGAATAAGCCCGCCGTTGCGATACATGTCCAAAAGCATGTTGCAGAAATCGTGAGTAACCCGGGGGCAGACCAGTGGCCAGAGCGTATTGAGCGTCCAGGCCGCGCCCCAGAACGCATCGGAGTTGTTATGTTCGTAAAGTGGCACGCCTTTGTCATCGAGGGGGATTTGCCGGACCCGTGGCGCCGGTCCGGTCATGTCGATGTAGGTACCGCCAGCATCGCTGATCCGGGAGCGGCCTGCCAAGGCGTGGAACAGGTCGGTGTAGAACTTGGTTTTCTGCGCATCCGTTCCGCCTTCGACTTCGATCCGGCTCAGCCAAGTATTCCATTCCTGCCGGGCTTCCGCACGGAACCTGTCGAAATCCCAGTGATCCGTTTCCTCGCGGATGTTCTGCTGCGCATATTCCGGACCGCAGTACGAGATGCCGACGCGCAACTGCAACACATCGCCGGCCGCCACATCATAACCAAGCGCCAGGCCGGCACCATCCCGCCCGCCCGCCAGCGGCGCGACATCGTTACCCGCCCAGCTGACGCACTCCCGGGGTGCGCGCTCGCATTGAATGCTGAAATAAATCTTCGTGCGTTTCGGCCGGCGCCGCGTCGCGTCATTTTCCACATAGCCGGTAAATTCGCAGGGGCCGGTCTGCTTGACCGAACAGGCTGACATCGGCAACATGATCGCGGCGGGCAGATCAACCAGAATCCAAGCCCGACCCGCTCGGCTGAACGTGTAGCGATGAACACCGACGCGGACCGTTGCGGTTAACTCCGCGCGAATGCCGTAGTCCTCCAGGGTCACGGCATGATAGCCGGGTTCCGCAACCTCACTCTCGTGGCTGAAGGCCGAACTGTACACGGCGCTGCCCCGCGGTCCGGCCATCTCGCCCAAGGTCGGCATCACGGGGATGCCACATAACTGCCAGCAATGCACATGGCTGAACCAGTGAATGCGCTTGTCCGTGTAGCGGTACCCGGTGGTCCATTCGTCTCCGCCCACCCGTGTATCCGGGCTGAGATTCACCATGCCGAACGGCCGGCCGGCGGTGGTGAGAAAAAAGAACCGGGCATTGGCCGTGTCAATCAGCGGATCGACCCAGTCAACAGGAGCTTTTCTGTCTGTAGGCATGGTTGCGTTTTCCTTCTAGACCACGGACTGTTTCGGGATGCAGCGGAGCGTCTTAATCTCGAATGGCCGGAATGTGACTGCGCAGCCCTGCTGTTTCGTGCGCACGGCTTTCGGTTCCTCCTCGAGTATATTCGTGGACGGGAGCGCGATCGCGACAGAGAACCTGGCGCGGGCTGTCAGCCATCTCGTTTTTGGTGTCCGCATAGGTATTTCTTTCGCTGGGGCGCTGCTAATCATTCAGACTAGAACGCTGCAACATTCAGTTGATCGATGTGCTCCAAGATATGGGGATAGCGAACCGTAATCAGCTTCAGTTCCTCTCCGGTCAGATCGCCGATTGGCACCGGGGTGTCTTCTGGACGCAAACCTTTCTGGTTGATGCGATTGATCAGGCTCCAGTCTGTATTCGGACGCTCCGGAGAAGGGTCCGCCGGTTCACGCGCCGGAAGATCGTACCGGGTGAAATCAATGACCTGCGGTGGCGTCTGCTTATGCCAGTTCCGCAACAGCGCCAACCGGAAGCGCCGATTCATCAGCCAGCAGATTTCTTCATTGCCCCACGAATTTGAGAACCCCAGTCCGCGTTCAATGAACCGATAGTCCCATGCATCGTTGTTCGCGTAATGCGACCGCCAGGCCTCACCAAAGTCACCGAACGGAATGACCCTCACATCCGGCCATCGCTTGACCGTTTCGCTCAACCATTTCTCCAAGGCGTGATAGGTGAAATCCTCCCCTCTAAACCCTCGTTCCTGCTGCTTGACCAACGCCGCTTCCCAGATATTCGGGATCCAGCCAAAGCCGTTCAGTTCAAAACCCGTATCGAAGTGCAAGGACTGCGTGTGCATGACCGACAGATGCCCGAGATCCAGACCGAATTCGCAGTAGGTCTCGATGGGGCCGACACCGCGTCGGCTGTTCGCGCCATTGAAGGGCGTGCCCCGCGGCCGGATCACTCCGCTCATCTTGCCGCAAAGAAAATCCACACTCCAACCGTCTAGATTGACGCAATCAATGAAGTCCACGTCCGATTGCGCGGGTTTGCACAGGTGTTCCCGTGATGGGTAGAAGGGATACGAAGGCGATCCATCGGCACCGCCGGCGTCAATCGCATGCTGGCTCCAGATGACGCCGTGGGCTACGTGAATGTCCTCTTGCTCGGATAGGTGCCGCATATTATCGGCTGACAAGAACCCGCCGATTACCGCCTTTGGCCGATACCCGCCGCCCACCATATTCGAGATGATCTGCAGGGCTTCCGAGATCTCGGTGTTGACCCGTTGGCGGGGCAGGTAGAGCGCAGGAAAATAGCCGGGAAAATAACTCACCTCATCGCCATATTCCTTCTGGCAGTCCGCGACAAATTTCCGGATATCGACATAGTTCGGGCGCGTATCTTCAAGCGCGTTCAAGGTAAATCCCCAGGTGATTCTGCCGTTCGGCACGGCACGCCGAACGGTCCGGCTCAACCGTTGGACAATCTCCAGGGTGTGAATGGGTGATTCATCTCTATCGATGAGCCTCACATCCCTTGAGACCTCCCAGGGAGTTGTCCGAATCATGATACACAGCGTCAGAAACCTGTTGCCGATCAGTTTCATCGCAGTCGGTTTGGGTTGCATCTTCACGCTCTCCTGTTTTCCGTGACGGATCCCGACGCCTTCGGGATGCAGCGCAGAGTCTTAATCTCGAACGGCCCGAAGGTGAGCGTGCAGGCACGCTGCTTCGTACGCACCGCCTTCGATCCTTCTTCTAGCATGTTCGTTTCCCGGACCTCCACCGGCATCTCGAACCGGACAGTTGCTGTGCTGCGGTTGCCTTCGGCTTCATAGAGCCTGACGACGAAGCCTTCCCCGTCCTCCGCCCATTTCACGGACTCGACAATCACGGCCGGCTGGTCGATCTGCAGCAGGCTGGGGCGAGCTTCGGTCCGCGCCGACACGGGAGCCACCATCACAGGGACGTTGAGTTCGTACCCGGGGCGAATCACCGTTTCAGCGGAAAATGCCCCGTCATGCGGGAGGAACGCATACGTGAAAACATGCGTACCGGCATCGCCGCGGGGATCGGGGTGTGTGCCGGCCTTGAGGAGACTTAGGCGCATATCGCTGTCGTGGACGCTGATGCCATACTTGCAGTCGTTGAGCAGGGCCACGCCGAAGTCGGGCTCGGAAAGATCCGTCCAGCGGTGGTTGCTTGATTCGAACTGCGCGCGGTCGGTACTGCGATTCGCGTGCGTGGCGCGGAACGCATGTCCGAACTGAATCTCATGGCGGGTACGGTCGGCAAAGACATTGACGTCGAAACCGGCCTTGAGAAAGGCATGCTTCTCGT
>CAZZBA010000322.1:0-5054 GCA_964652765.1 uncultured Victivallales bacterium
GAGGCGGTATACTACATGTTGACGCCACCTTACTCAACCCGATAGTCATAAAAAATAATCGGTTCACCTATAGTTGCAGGGGTCTCCGCAGAATCCTTGACGGGACGGGGCAATGTATGCTACTCACCGCACCTTGCTTAAAGGAAAGTGAGTAACGGTGACAGAACGGGATGCATATATCGCCCTGAACATGATGGACCGGATCGGGCCGGTCGGGGTGCGTGCGCTGGTTGAGGTACTGGGATCGGTCACGGCGATCTTCAGCGCGACGGCGGCGGAATTGCAGCAGGCCGTCGGGATCGGCCCCCAGGTGGCGGATCATATCCTGCGACAGCGGGATTCGGTCGATATCGAAGGGGAGCTGCGGCGGGCCGAGGAGACCGGCACGCGACTGATCACGGCCCTCGATGACGAGTATCCAGCGGCACTGAAGACGATCCATGACCCGCCGCTGGCGCTTTACGTGCGCGGGCAGATACGTCCCACGGACCGGCACGGCATCGCGGTGGTGGGAACGCGGAATCCGACCCATTACGGCATGGACTGCGCGCGTAAACTGTCATACCAGCTTGCGAAGTCCGGGATCTGCGTGCTCAGCGGGCTGGCCGCGGGGGTCGATGCCGCCGCGCACGAGGGGGCGCTGCGGGCAGGGGGACGGACCCTGGCGGTGATCGGCAGCGGTCTTGATAACATTTACCCGCCCGAGAATGCGGAGCTGGCGGCACGGATCATCGAACAAGGTGCATTGATCAGTGAATTCCCCTTCGCGCGCAAGCCGGACAAGACTACCTTCCCCATGCGCAACCGGATTGTCAGCGGTATGTCCATGGGGGTTCTGGTGATCGAGGCGGGGATGCGCAGCGGTGCCATGATCACCGCGAACCAGGCCATGCAGCAGGGGCGCAGCGTGTTCGCGGTGCCGGGGCGGATCGACTCATATGCCTCGGTCGGCCCCAATGCCCTGCTCAAGGACGGGGCGGGCCTGGTGACCGAGGCGCGCGATATCCTGGAGCATTTCGAGATGCTCTTTCCCGCGAATACCGGCAGCGAGGCCAGTACGGCGTCGCCGCCTTGCCTGCCGGATTTGAGCGCGGATGAGCAGAAGGTGGTCACGCTGCTGGCCGGTGGCGAGATGGGTGTGGATATGTTGATACGCGAAACCGGCATCCGCCCGGCGGTGATGGCATCGCTGCTGGTCGGCCTGGAACTGCGCCGGATTGTAAAGATGCTGCCGGGGCGCAGCGTAACGTTGATACGGTAACGAGAGAGAACGGATTATGGGAAAGAAACTTGTGATCGTGGAATCGCCCGCCAAGGCGAAAACCATAAATAAGATGCTGGGTAAGGACTATGTCGTCAAATCCTCGATGGGCCATGTCCGGGACCTGCCGGTGAAGGTACTCGGGGTGGACGTCAAGAAGCAGTTCAAGATGACCTACGAGGTCGTCACGACCCGCAAGAAGGTCGTGGATGAACTCAAGGCCGCCTCCAAGGAGTGCGACGCCTTCTACCTGGCCCCCGACCCCGACCGCGAGGGGGAGGCGATTGCCTGGCACCTGAAGGAGATCCTGTCCGGCGTGAAAGGCAACGAGGGCAAGCCGTTCTACCGCATCACCTACAACGAGATCACCCCGCGCGCGGTCAAGGCCGCCTTCGAGCATCCGGGCGAGATCAACATGCCGCGGGTCGATGCGCAGCAGGCGCGCCGGGTGGTGGACCGGATCGTGGGCTACAAGGTCAGTCCGCTGCTCTGGAAGCGCGTGCAGCGCGGCCTCAGCGCCGGACGCGTGCAGTCGGTGGCCCTGCGGCTGGTGTGCGAGCGCGAGCAGGAGATCAACGCCTTCGTTCCCGAGGCCTACTGGGTGTTCGGCGCGAATGTGCGCAAGCTGGTTGTTCCGATGGACCCCTTCGCGATCAAGCTGGCGAAGATCGACGGGGAGAAAGCGGCGGTGCACAGCGCGGAGGATGCCGCCCGCGTCAAGCGCGAGCTGGACGGCAGCAAGATGACCGTGGCCGCGATCCGCACACGCATGGTCACGCGCAAGGCCTATCCCCCTTTCATCACCAGTACGCTGCAGCAGGCCGCTTCGACCTTCTGCGGTTTCTCGCCGAACCGGACGATGAGCCTTGCCCAGAAACTCTACGAGGGCGTCAATCTCGGCGGCAGCCCGACCGGTCTGATCACCTACATGCGTACCGATTCGGTCAATCTCTCCCAGGATGCGGTCGCCGCCTGCCTCGAGTTCATCGAGAAGACCTACGGCCCCGACTATATCCCGGAAAACCCCAACGTGTACCGCAGCCGCGGCGGTGCGCAGGAGGCCCACGAGGCCATCCGTCCGACGGACGTCAATGTCACGCCCGAACAGCTCAAGGGCGTACTGGATGAACCCTCGCTCAAGCTCTACCGGCTGATCTGGGAGCGGTTTGTCGCCTGCCAGATGCCGCCCGCCCGCATCGAGCAGCGAACCGTCGAGGTTGACGCGATTCCCGCGGCAGCGGAAGGGGCGCGTCAATACCTGTTCACGGCCACGGCGTCGGAAGTGAAGTTCGACGGTTACCGCCGTGTAACTGGCGAGAAGGACAAGAAGGACGACGACAGCGACCAGGTGGATGCGCTGCCGGTCGTCGCCGAGGGTGAGCCGCTGGTTCTGCTGGAACTGCTCAGCGAGCAGAAGGAGACACAGCCGCCCTCGCGTTTCAGCGAGGCCTCGCTGGTCAAGGCGCTGGAAGCCAACGGCGTCGGGCGTCCGAGCACCTATGCGCAGATCCTGACCACCCTGCAGCAGCGCAGCTACTGCGAACTCAAGAACCGCACCCTGTTCCCGTCCGAGCTGGGGATGAAGACCAGCGCGTTGCTGACGGAGGTGCTGGGGCAGCTCTTCGACGTGGCATTCACGGCGGACATGGAGGCCAAGCTCGACACGATCGAGGACGGCAATGTCGACTGGATCGCGATGCTGGACCTCTTCTACACGCAGTTCTCCGGCTGGATGGATGCCGCCAAGGAACCGCCCGCCGACACCGCGCACGTCAACGCCCTGCTCGATGCCCTCAAGGAGGTCAAGGGTTGGTCGCCGGCGGTCACGCGCGGCAAGCGCACCTACAGCGACGAGGCCTTTGTGGCCTCCATTGCCGAACAGCTTGCCGAGGACAAAAAGCCGATTTCCTCGCGTCAGCTCGAGGTTCTGGCGAAAATGGCCGCGCGCTACCGCGAGGAGTCCCCGGCCCTGATCGAGGCCCTCAAGCAGTGCGGCCAGGAGGCCCTGCTGGATGAGCCCCCGCCGCAGCCCCCGCGCGAAAGCTCGATTGCCAAGCTCGAGATCCTCAAGGGAATCGAGCTGGATGCTTCGGCCCGCAAGTTCAGCGACTCGCTGCGCGAGCAGGTCGAGCGGGGCCGCCGCCTGACCCCCGCGCAGCTTGGCGCTCTCGACCGGATGGTCGTTTCCAATGCCGTGCAGATCGAGGGATTCGATGGGCTCAAGACGGAACTCGAACTTGAGGGACATGCCGCGCCGAAGGATGACCCTGAGAGCGGGGAAGTGCTGAAGCTGATGATGCACGTGCAGGAATGGAGCGAGCCGGTCAAGCGAGGCAAGCGTGAATTCAACGACAAGACATTTTACGAATCGCTCAACGCCCAGTACGAGCAGCGCAAATACTTGTCCGAACGCCAGCAGGCCGCCCTCAAGCGCATGGTCCACCGCTACCGCGAACAGATCCCCGGCTACGCCGAAGCCGAAGCCCGCCTGGGCCTGAAACCCAAGCCACGGAAGGGCAAAGAGGAAATTTAGAAAGTCGAAGCAGTAAGTCCCCGTTCACTGGAGGGACGGCTTCTACGCCGTCCGAGTCCCCGGGAGGGACGGGTTCAACCCCGTCCGCAGCATTGTACGTCCCATCTGGAGGGCGAGCGTCCCCGCGAGCCGTCCGTTGATGTCTCCCAGGTCTTCAGTCTTCTCCCGAAACCAAGTCCCGCGACATCACTACGATATAATCCGACTTGCGAAAAGATCCGGCTTGCGCGCGTATCCCATATGTGCCACACTATGGCGACAAATGGAGGTGACATCGTGAGTAAAACAGCCATGGTTAGAGCCAGAGTGCAACCGGACCTTAAGGTTCATGCCGAAAACGTATTCCATCGTCTAGGGCTGAACGCAACACAAGCAATCACAATCTTTTATCGGCAAGTTGAACTTCGTGACGGCCTGCCTTTCGATGTCGTCGTGCCCAATGCGACCACAAAACGGGCATACGAGGCTTCCGAATCCAAGCGTGACCTCGTCGTCTGCGAAGACGCCGACGACATGTTCGCAAAACTCGGAATCTGATGTACACACACTCAGATCTGTTCAATTCATTAGGGGCGCACCAGCCGTTCCGTGGAAAAAGATGATTGAGATTCCAGTAATAGAGGCGTAATCTATCGCCATGGGTAAATGGGATAAGCTAGTTGAACGGGTGCTGCGCGGGACGAGTGATGCCAGCATTCCGTTTGATGATCTCTGCGGATTGCTTGAACGCCTTGGCTTCGAGAAAAGAACGCGTGGCAGCCATAACGTATTCCGGCGTGAGGGGATTATGGAAATGCCAAACTTGCAGCGCAGTGGTAATCATGCGAAAGTCTATCAGGTGCGGCAGGTTCGGGATGTGATCTTACGGTACAAGCTTGGAGATGAAATCTAATGGATAGGTACGAAGTCATCATTTTCTGGAGTGCAGAGGACGAAGCTTTTGTGGCAGAGATTCCTGAGCTTCCGGGCTGCATGGCGCATGGGGCCACGCAGGAGGAAGCATTGTTTAACGCCAAAGCTGCTGAAAGGCTCTGGCTTGAAACAGCCGAGGAATTCGGCGATCGCATACCTTCCCCGATTGGTCGCCGCCTTGTCTTTGCATGATGAACACAGGGCATCAGTCCCCAAAAGCTCCAATTGTTGGACGTTGACTGTTGGGCGTTCGCCCCTGGAGTGCCCGGTTCCACCCGGTCCGCGCCCCGGGAGGGACGGGTTCAACCCCGTCCGCCGCGTTGTAAGTCTCCCAGGTCCTCCGTCCTC
>CAZZBA010000323.1:0-5031 GCA_964652765.1 uncultured Victivallales bacterium
CGGTCAACATTGGCCAACCTCGCAAAACCCGAAACTAAAAATGGGGAATGTCCACGAAACTAAATCACACTTGCTGAGCTATTCCGCCCGTTGACGAGAGCGGATAACGATTCAAGTCTGCAGTCTAATCGCCCCTACGCGTTTGATTGACTCACTGGCGAATTTCGGTAGACTTGCCGCTTTGTTTTTCCCGGGAAGGAGTGCGGCATGAAGGTTCTGGTGGTTGGAAGCGGCGGGCGCGAGCATGCGCTGGCCTGGAAACTGGCGGCGGACAGCCGGCAGCCGGCGGTCTATTGTGCGCCCGGCAATGCCGGAACGGCGTCCTGCGCCCGGAACCTGCCGATCGAGTCCGACGACTTGCCGGGGCTGGTCGCCTGGGCGCGCGCGAACCGGCCGGACTTGACGGTGATCGGTCCGGAAGGGCCGCTGTGCGCCGGGCTGACCGACCTGCTGGAGGCGGAGGGACTGCGCGTGTTCGGCCCCTCCAGGGCGGCCGCGCAGATGGAGGGCAGCAAGCTCTTCGCCAAGGAGGTCATGGAGGCGGCGGGGGTACCGACTGCCCGCGCGGCCAGCTTTACCGTGGCGGCGGAGGCCCGCGAGTACGTGCGCCGGCAGGGCGCGCCGATCGTCATCAAGGCCGAGGGGCTGGCGGCCGGCAAGGGTGTGACCGTCTGCGAGACCGTGGACCAGGCGCTGGCGGCAATCGACGAGGCGATGCTCTCGAAAGTCTTCGGGGCGGCGGGTGAACGGGTGCTGATCGAGGAATGCCTGGTTGGCGAGGAAGCCTCGATCCTGGCGCTGGTGGATGGCAAGCATGTCGTTATGCTGGCCTCGGCGCAGGATCACAAGCGCGCGCTGGATGGTGATCGCGGTCCGAATACCGGCGGCATGGGCGCCTACTCGCCCGCGCCGGTGGTCAAGGGGGATATGTGGCCCTTGATCCGCGAGCAGGTGTTCGAGCGCACGCTGGCGGAATTGCGCAGGCGCGGGATTGTTTTCAAAGGCGTGCTGTATGCCGGGATCATGATCACGGCGGAAGGTCCGAAAGTACTGGAGTTCAATGCGCGTTTCGGCGACCCCGAGACGCAGGTGATCCTGCCGCGCATGGCCGGTGACCTGATCCCCGCCTTCGAGGCCTGTATCGACGGGACGCTGGATGCCTCGCTGGTGCCGTGGAAGGATGAGCAATGCGTGACCATCGTGATGGCCGCCGGCGGGTATCCCGGCACGTATGCCAAAGGCAAGCCGATCAGCGGGCTGCCCGAGGCCGGCGCGATGGAGGGGGTGACCGTATTCCATGCCGGGACCCGCCTGGAGCGAGGGCAGGTGCTGTCGTCGGGCGGCCGCGTGCTGGGGGTGACGGCGACGGGCGGCACGCTGCGGGCTGCCGTGGACCGGGCTTATGCGGCGGCGGACAAGATCCGCTTTGAAGGCGGCTGGTTTCGCCGCGATATCGCGCACCGGGCGCTTTGAATGGGAAATTCTGGATTTTGGATTTCGGAATTACTGACCACTGACTACGGACCATTGACTAGGGAGAGAGGGCACTGATGGCGGGGAAGCGTTTGATTGTTTTTGTCTGCACGGGCAACATCTGCCGCAGTCCGATGGCGGAGTACCTGTTCCGGACGCATATCATGTCGCGTCCGGAGGTGAAGGTGTGCTCGGCCGGTGTGATGACCGGGTATGGCACGCCAGCCAGCCGCTACGCCGTAAAGGCGATGAACGAACTGGGAGTGGATATCAGTGCGCATCGCAGCCAGCCGGTGACCCGCGACCTGGTCGAGGAGGCCGAGCTGCTGGTCGTGATGACCGGCGGTCATCGCGAGGCGCTGTTGGAACGCTACCCGCATGTGGCGGACAAGGTGGTGTTGCTCAAGACATTCGACCCGAACCGCAAGGATGAGGATGTGATGGATCCGATCGGGCTGTCGCTGGATGTCTACCGCTACGTGCGGGACGATATCGCCGGTGCGCTCTGGGGGCTGGATCGTTTTCTACAAGACAAAGAGACAGAGGAATAGCTATGAAAATCGGAGTGGCGGCGGATCATGGCGGCGTTGATTTGAAGGCGGCATTGTGCGCGCAACTGGCGGCTCGCGGCGTGGCATTCACGGACTACGGGGCGGCGGACAAGACCTCGGTGGACTATCCGGACTATGCGGCACGGGTGGCCGAGGCGATCGAACAGGGTGAAATTGATCAAGGCATCCTGGTCTGCACGACCGGCATCGGCATGTCGATGTCGGCCAACCGCTTCCCGCACCTGCGGGCGGCGCTCTGCACCACGCCGCGCATGGCGGAAATGGCCCGCAACCACAACGACGCCAATGTCCTTGTGCTCGGGGCCGCCATCACCCCCGCGGCGGATGCCAAGGCCATCCTTGACGCCTGGCTGGCGGGCACGTTCAGCGCGGTCGAGCGTCACCAGCGTCGGCTGGTGAAGATCTCCGCCAATGCGGCGGCGGCCTCGGATATCGCCGCCATCCGCGAGGCCGATCCGGAGATCCATGACGCGATCTGGCGCGAGGATCGCCGGCAGCATCAGACGCTCAATCTGATCGCCTCCGAAAACGGAGTCAGCCGGGCAGTGCGCCAGGCGCAGGGGTCGGTGATGACCAACAAGTATGCCGAGGGCTATCCCGGCAAGCGCTGGTACAGTGGCTGCGACTTTGTCGACCAGGCCGAGAACCTGGCGATCGCGCGGGCGAAGCAACTGTTCGGCGCGGACCACGCCAACGTGCAGCCGCACTGTGGCAGTTCCGCCAACATGGCGGTATATTTCTCCATGCTCGAGCCCGGCGACACAATCCTGGCGATGAGTCTGGCCGATGGCGGGCATCTGACGCACGGCTCGCCGGTGAACTTCTCCGGCAAGCTTTTCAATATCGTGCCCTACGGCGTCGCGCACGGGACCGAGCGGATTGATTACGACGGGCTGGCCGCGCTGGCGAAGGCGCACAAGCCGAAGTTGATCGTGGCCGGCGCCAGTGCCTATTCTCGCACTCTGGAATTCGCCCGCTTCCGCGAGGTGGCGGACAGCGTCGGTGCCAAGCTGATGGTGGATATGGCTCATATCGCTGGCCTGGTGGCGGGCGGGGTGCATCCCTCGCCGGTGCCGTATGCCGAGTTCGTCACCACCACCACGCACAAGACCCTGCGCGGACCGCGCAGCGGGATGGTGCTCTGTCGCGAGGCGTATGCCGCCTCGCTCGACAAGACCGTGTTCCCGGGACTGCAGGGCGGACCGCTGATGCACGTGATCGCCGCCAAGGCGGTCTGCTTCCGCGAGGCGCTGCAACCCGAGTTCAAGACGTACGCGAGGCAGATTGTCGACAATGCGCAGGTGATGGCCGAGTGCTTCCTGTCGGCGGGTATCCGCCTAGTTTCCGGCGGGACCGACAACCACCTGATGCTGCTGGATGTCACCGGACTCGGGACGACGGGCAAAGCCGCCGCCGCCGCGCTCGATACGGCGGGCATCATCGTGAACAAGAACTCGATCCCATTCGACACGAAGAGCCCGTTCGTCACGTCAGGCATCCGCATCGGCACGCCGGGCGTGACCTCGCGCGGCATGAAGACCGCCGAGATGCGCCGCATTGCCGGCTGGATCATTGATGTGCTCAAGCATGTCGACGATGAGGCGCTGGCCAAGCGGGTCCGGGGCGAGATCGCCGACCTCTGCGCACAATTCCCGCCGATGTGAGCGTTTGGGAAGACTACAGACCGCAGACTGAAGGCTCAACGCCCAACAAATACCGACCGGCCGCCAGCGGGAGGGACGACGGCGTCGGCGTCCGGGATGAGGGTAGGGCGAACCCGCTTGCCGGGCGTAGCCATGCGAAGACTGGTCCTCGGTCAGCTGATGCGGCAGGCTTCGATCTGTTCCGCCGCCAACGGGGCGGATTCCAGTGGGGGCATGCATTCCCCCCCCCGGCGGACCTCGATGGTCTCGGTGCTCTCCGGCGGGCATTTGGCATAAAAGGCGACGACTGCCGCCGCTTCCTGCAACGCCTGCGGACTGGCGCCGGTTGGCAGCAGCCCGGTCGGGCCGGGACGGTCGCGCGTCAGCACCAGCTCGTAATCATCGGCTGCCATGGCCGAAACTCGCGCATTATCCGCCTCATCCCGCCCGATCACAAGTTTGGCCCCCGACGGCAGGCGGAAATGGCGGCCAACCCGCAGCAGCCGCACCAGCCGGCGGTCGCTGTAGCCTTCGTGTTCGCGCAGCTCCTTGAGCCGCACGCAGAAGTTCGGCTCCGTAAGCAGGCAGCCCCCCGCCGGGGAGGGATACGACTGCAGCCCGTATTCCTTCGCCAGCGCGAACTGCGCGGTGCGCCGCCGCCCGTTCAGCTCCAGCAGCCGCGCCCGGTCCACCCAGCCTTCCCGTTCGGGCTTGACGGGTGGCAGGGCTAGGGCGCTGAGCGGCCGCAGAACCAGATCGGCATAGGTGGAGTCCTGCGCGACCAGCAGCATCGCCCGGCGGGTCTGCGACATCGGGCGCTCGTTGAGCACTTCGCCGGTGAAGAGGAACCGGCAGCCTTCCTCCTCCAGCAGCTCCCCCGCTCGCCGGAGCATGCGCGCATGGCAGTCGATGCACGGATTCATGCATTTGCCGAAACCGTGGGGCGCATGCTCGACCAGATCGATGATGTCCTCGGTAAAGTCATAGATCCGCAGCGGCACCTGTAGCGCTGCCGCGGCCTTGACGGCGGCATCGATGCTGTAGAATGGACTATCAAACACAACGGTCCGCACCGCAATGCCCTGCTGCTGCAGAACCCGCACGGCCAGCTGGCTGTCCAGTCCCCCGGATAGCAGCCCGAGTGCTCCGGTACTGTCTGTCTTCGTCATCATGCCATCCGTTCGTGATCACCGAGTCCGTCAAAGTCCTTTTGCCGGATCCGGGGTGTTTAAAATGGACGCCCAGTATCCGGGAGGGGCGGCCGGGCGTCAACTGTTAAAGGAAATTTGGGTGCATGACGGATTTTTGCATCATGCGGCTTTGCGCAACGTAGGGAGGGTCCG
>CAZZBA010000324.1:0-5019 GCA_964652765.1 uncultured Victivallales bacterium
CGGGATCCACGCCCAGATGGGTGACCTCGATTCGTTCGACGGGACAGCCTGTTGCGCGTTTGATTTCGTCTTGGGCAAAATGGGAAATGGTGATGATCTTATCCGCCCGCCGAGCTGCCATCTGGATCAACGCATGCGTTACCCCGCGTGCGAGCCTACTCATGTCCTCCGGGTGGGTACGATATTGCATATCCAGAATGGATACGACCTGTGCACAGGGGGCCGACCATGGCATCGTATAGCCCGGCGACCATAACAGATCCGGGCGCATCCGTTTCAGGATCAAGGGCAGTCCCGTCTGCTCGAAGGCTATCCTGACAGAGCGGTTCGTGGCGTGGATCGGAGCACGCCGAAATGAACACTGCGGGAAGGGTCCGAACAGATCGCGCGCCCAGGAATCGTTTTCACGGTTCGTGATCAGTGCCAGTTCGATAGACGGGTGGTTTTGCGCAATGGCCGACAAAGTCTCTCGCAGGTAGGTTTCCGAACCGCCAACTTCGCCGGGGATCAGGAACAGTGTATTGATGGCCACTTTCACCTTCTGGGCCTACCTGCGTTATCCCCGATCACTTGCAACACTCCCATGCTATGCCTCCGGATGATTTGCGATCTTGATAAGAATATCCTGAAATTCGCTTTAACCGTAACGCAAGTCCCGGCATCCCGCAAGGGCTTTCCTGCCCGGCAAGGGTCAAATCACAGGAACCGCTTTACTTTGCGCCAGCAATTCCGTTACGCTGCATACCGATGCAAGATAATATGAAAACCAAGCCCGATGCCGGACAGGTAGCCGTTATTATTCCCCATCTTAATAAGATCGGGGAAACACAAACCTGTTATGAATCGATCGCCAGACAATCCATTCCTCCCGCCCTTGTCGTTATTATAGACAACGCCTCAAGTGTGCATACGGAACAGGAGCTAGCCACCGCCTGCCCAGTGGCCTTAATCCTGCGCCTCGAGACAAACAAGGGGTTCGCCGGAGCCGTTAACATCGGCATCCGAAGAGCTCTGCAAAACAAAAGCATTACGCATATTCTAATCCTAAACAACGATACGAGCTGTCCCGCCGATACGCTTGAAAAGCTGCTGGCCGCCTCGGAAGCCGATCCGGCAAACGGAATAACGGGTTGCCCCCTGCTCGAAGGTGAGGGCACGGCACGAAAGGTGGTTCAACCCGGCAAACACATCAAAGGTCGATGGGCCATTCCCTACGCCGCAAAAGAAGACGAAAAACCCGATTATCTTTCTGGCACCTGCCTGTTGATCAAGCGTGGCGTTCTGGATGAGGTCGGGCTATTCGACGAAGGCTTCTTCTTCTACTGGGAGGACGCCGATTTCAGCCAGCGGGTGAAGCAATGCGGCTGGAAGCTCGCTGTGGCCTCCGGCGTCCTGGTACAACACCGGGGCTCTTCAACCGCGCGCTGTTTCAGCGAATTGCTGGCACAGGGGTATCGTGCCGGTCATGTCCGCTATCTCCGCAAGTATTCGAAGCATCCACTGGTAAATGCGCTCCCCTCCTTTTTCTTCCGTTTGACCGCAGATCTCTTCACAGGACGCTGGGCCGCCGTACGCGGAAACTGCAAGGGATTTTTTAAAGGCTGGGGCTTATAATGCTGTTATCCTGTTCTTTTGGGTGGACACACAGGTAAAAAAAGAACATGTTAACCCACTATCGAGCCAACCACCCACAGAGGAATAACTCATGATCATAACATACAAACTGCATTACTCGATCCGCCGCATTCTCAACTACATCCTGCTCCGGACAATCTACCGCTGGACGCATCCGGACGTTGACAAATACATGATGGTGTACTGTCAGCAAAGCTACTCCCGAGCCTCTGTTGAATTCCTGGAAATCGAGTTGCGGGATCTTATCCTATCGAACGGCCCAGGCTTCAATAAAGACTCCGTAGTCATTGATGTCGGAGGAGAAACCGGGGTATGGGCCATGCAGGTTTATGACAAGTACGCTCCGCGATTGAAGATATATGAACCGAATCCGAATTCGGTTGCCGTGCTGCAGGACCGATTCAAGGATAAAAGCGCCGAAATATTCCCCTTTGGCCTGGGGGGCTCCAACCAAACATGCCTGCTGTCAAACGACGGCATGGGTTCGTCGGTTTTTGCTGCCAGCCGCAACTTCAATAAATCAGATAAGATCGAAGTGCAAATCCGCGATGTGCTGGAAGCTTTCGGGGAGCTGAAGCTGCCGGAAGTAGATATGATCAAAATCAATATCGAGGGCGGTGAATATGAGTTGCTGCCGCGCCTCATTGAAACAGGGTTGGTGAATCGGTTCAAAATCATCCGTATCCAATTTCACGATTGGATACCCAACGCTTTCGCCATGCGCCGCCGCATTGTTCGCCAATTGGCCAAAACGCATGATGTGGAATGGAGCTATCCCATGGTCTGGGAGAGCTGGATACGTCGCGACGTGAAGTGAAAAACTATCGGCACTTTGCGGCGGCTTTGTTGTTGCCGCACCCCCGCTTCATCGAACGAAGGGACAACCGAGCAAGGGCTGCACAAGCGTTTTTCGTTTTTAACGCGCCCCACACCAAGGCCGGATACTTCAGGAACGCCAACAGGGCCTTGGTGCGCCAACCGCGCCCTGCCAGGACTGCAAACTTCCGCATGTCGACCAGCACTTCGCGGCAAAGCCCAAGATTGCCGATCATCAGACCCCATTTGTACTGGCTCAGGTTCAAGGAATAGAACCGGGGGGCGATGCAATCGCGGACCAGATACTCGCCGCGTTCCGGGCGATCCGGATAGGCGGCCATGAGCTTGGCGGCATAGCTGCGCCGGCTGAGGATCATACGGAGGGAAAGGATGGTATTGCCCCCGTGCATACGCCAAAAGGAAAGCGATTCAGGAATATGCGAGTTGTCCCACCCCGCGACAAGCAGGCGCAGGAAGAGATCGTCATCCTCGTAGCCGACGAGCTGCTCGTCGAAGCCGCCGACCGCATCGAACGCACTTTTTCGGATCAACGATGCGGATGGCAAAATAAACATATCCTCCGACAGACAGGTCCGGAGATCCCGTTTCGGGTGTGTAATGGGAAAAGTATCCAACATGCGGGGCGTTATCAACGTTCCGTTTTGATCCACCGAATCGCAATTACTGTAAGTCCATCCCATCGTAGAGGATGCCTGTAGGATGGCAAGGAGATGTTCGCAATGCCGCGGGTACCAGATGTCATCCTGGTCAAGGAATGCAATGAATTCCGGCTCCGCAAGACTGACACCTTTGTTCCGTGATGCCGCTTGACCGCGATTCGCCTGGGAAAGCACCCTGAGCGGGATCGGCAAAGCCAATCCTTCCAGCACATCGAGGGAACCGTCCGTCGAACCGTCGTCGATAATGATCAATTGATCCGGACGAAGGGTCTGCTTGACCACGCTCTCGACGGCCTCGCGCAGGTAGCGTCTTCCGTTATAAACAGGAATAATGGCACAGATGTTCGATTTCATAAAGTCAGCCTTGTCGTATCAACATAAGCGGAGTCGCCGTTTCGGCGGCAGATCGTCCCGACCTCGACCCCAGCCAGCCTGCCCAGCAGACCGGGTGGCACCAGCAACCGAGCAACACCACAGGCGACACCGCGCACCCCGAACCGGATGCGCCGACGCCAGCAGGAAGGCATATATGGTGCAATGAGGATCCTCACGTTCCGGCCAAAAAAATCATCATGGAAAATAAAGGCGAGAAAACGGCGGAACTCAGGACTTAGATCGTAGAACAGCGCATGGGTGATTCGCAAATTGTAAGCATACAATTCGCTCTCGGCATATACGCGCGCCATTTCATCGAACAGGGACTGGTAACGTTGCGCGTAATTCACGATCAGGTCCTGGAACGGGCGAATGAATCGCCTGTGTTGCCAGATTTCTTCCGGCACATGCTTGAAAACCGGTGATACGCACCCCTGCTTATCCCGGTAAGAAACAACGGTACCATGTTCGGCAGACGCCATGATCTCAAGCGAAATGTTATTGATGATCTGTTGCTCGCGAATGTGCTCAGGGGAACCGTCGTAGACATAATAGCCAGTCTTTATCGTATTGATCGCGCTGGCCGGGTGTTTTTTCGCGTCAATCGTCTTGTCATACCCAAAGTAGAACCCATGGAGCTGAACTGAGCATCCCAGCTCTTGCAAAACGCCAGCCAGATAGGTTTGCATACTGCCAGACCACCCCATGTCGCATAACAGGACGCGCTCGGCAGAAGGCAGGCGGGACGAACGCAAATAGCGTTCAAACAGGCCAAGATAATCCGATCGCTTGCGGGCAAAACAAAGGCCTATGCGATGGTCCAGCAGCACGGATTTGAAAGCCTCCCGATTTTCCTTGAAAGGCATGGGACGATGCACATCGTGACCAAGGTGACGGACGATGCGGAACACCTCGCGGTCATCGATCTTGAGGATACACAACAACTGCCTGATAGATACCTTTGGCAGATGAGAGTGGTGCTCAAACAGATCGAGCATTCGGTCAACCGCCAGTTCGTCAAGCTCTTCCAGGGTCAACATAAAGAGGGACATTCTGCTCACGCATAAATAGTGCGTTTTCAATCCCGATTGGTCCATGACATCAAATATTCGTTTGAAAAAAAGACCTTCCCTCGACAGGAAATACACGCGGCGGATCTCATGTTCACGGCAATATTGCGACATGGCGCGCATATAGGACATGAGCGGGAAGGCCAGCGTCAAAGCGGTTTGATGGGATTGCACCTGCCGCCCGGCAACAGGCATACCTGCATTCATGGCAGCATGCACGTCTTCTAACCTTGAGCCCGGCGCAACAAGATTCGCCAGCCTTGCTTCACGATGGATCACGGTCGCGGCTCCCGGCAATACCCGCTACGGACGGTTCCAAACAACGCATGATTGAGCAGACACCTGATCTTGCAGTGAAGCATGTAACTGGCGTTTTTCATTGGCACTCTCCAAGCCTGATTCGAAAATGCACATGCTAGCTTTACAGGGTGGCGATTACCACC
>CAZZBA010000325.1:0-4997 GCA_964652765.1 uncultured Victivallales bacterium
TGCTGACCTATGAGCCGCAGTGGAATGCCGACGTCAACTCGGTCTACGAGAACATAGCCGCCGGCGAGGTCTACCCCTACGACTTTCTCGTGGAGAACTGCCCCAAGAACAAGAAGCTCGATCTCGACTATGTCCTCTCGCTGATGGACTGGGAGAAGAACGTTGACCCACACTACGGCAAGCACTACGCCCGGCCGCCGATCCGCTGCCCACATTCGGATGCCCGGCACGAGGAGAAGTGGATCTCCTATGCCAACCCGTACGTCGGAGCCAAGGAACTGACGGTTCAGCCCGGTCAGACGGTCGGTGTCAAGGATGGAGCCGCCTACGGTTGCATCGTGATCCAGGGGCAGGGCCGCATCGGCACCTACCGCTGTGAAGCCGCCGGCATGCTGCGATACGGCCAGCTCTCAGCCGACGAATACTTCGTCAGCGAACCCGCCGCCAGGGCCGGCGTGACGATCTCCTGCGAGAGCCAGTATGAGCCGCTGGTCATGCTCAAGCATTTCGGGCCGAATCACCCGGACATGCCCAAGGCCAAGGATCTGGGACTGAAAGAGTAGTTCAATGGCCGGCAGGAGTCGCGGAAGGTGAAATTAACGATTGGGGATGGATGAACGATGATCGCATTTGCTGAAAAGGGCGCCTGGGCTGCGACGCGGACGCCGGCGTCCGGCTGAACGGATTGTATGCGGACGAGATGCACATCCAGCAGAAGCGGAACGTCCCGTGCCAGACCATCCTGACTGACTTATTGTTGGTCACATTTACCCGGTGACGCCGGGTCCCGGCACCCGGATCGTGGCATGCGTCAGGACTGACTGCGTGGGAACGTGCCGCGGCTTTCCGGGTGACGGCAGCGCCGCCTTTCTCCTGACGAGAGACGCAAGGTGGAGTCGCTGGCCAACACCGTCTACGTCAGTGCCATCAGCATTGCGGAGATTGCGATCAAGGCGTCGATCGGCAAACTCACGTTTGATTTCGACCCCTGTGAACAGGTCGCGCGGGCCGGATTCGAACTGCTCGACTTTACCGGGCGCGATGCGTTGCGGCTGAAATCGCTCCCGTTCCATCATCGCGATCCTTTCGATCGGATGCTGATCTCGCAGAGCCTGGAGACCGGCTTCCCGATTCTCACGCAGGATACAGCCTTCCGTTCCTACGATTGCCGCATCGCCTGACGCCGGGAGGAACTGAATTCGCTTCCTTCACGCACGTACTCACATACGCACACACTCGGGTTGCGGGCGAAGCCCCCGTTGGGCCCTTATTCCTGCCTGCGGCAGTGGCCGGGAGTGGCGCCGAAGTGGCGGCGGAAGCGGGTGGCGAAGTGGCGCTGGTCCGTGTAACCGCAGGCGGCGGCCACGAGCTTGACGGGCAGGCCGGTGGTCGCGAGAAGGCTGCGGGCATGCTGCAGGCGCGCCTGCTCCACCCAGACGCGCGGCGATTGCCCGGTGGCGGCGCGAAAGAGTCCGCTCAGGCGTGAGGCCGACAAGCCGCAGGCCGCCGCGGCCTCCGGAATCGCCGGCGGTTCAGATAGCCGGCGGGTGAAGAGTTCCATGGCTGTCCGTACCCGCGGGTCAAGCCGCGTGGTGGTTTCCCCGAACTCGATTTGCAGCCAGAGCAGGGCGCGCTCAATGGTGTTCATGGCCAGGGCCTGCCCGCCGCCTGCGGGGATGCCGGCAAAGCGGTGTGCCTGCAGCAGGGCGCGCCGGATCCTGCCCGCGTGTTTCCTGCCAGCCAGCGGCAGGCGGCTGAAGTGCGGCAACTCCTCCGAGAGATCCAGCAGCGGCAGCCAGTCCGGCTTGGGCTTGAACACGAACCAGACCACGAGCCATGGTTCCTTCGCGGTGCGCGGCACCTCCCAGGCATGGCTGCCGCCGGGTTTCAACAGCATGAAGTCGTGCGGGTGCTCCCAGGTTTCCCCCTGCGGCAGGATCTCCCGCACATCGCCGGAAAGGGTATAGGCGATATTCCACTCGTTCTTGCCCGGGCTCCAGGACGCCGATCTCATGCCGGGCGGGTGAATCGCCCGGCCATAGGACAATATGGGGCCGGGATTGGACTCTATCCTTCGCTGTCTGGCTTTGGACGTGCTCATTAATTGAACAAGAATACGCTAATCAGAAACATCAGCGCACTGGTAAAATGCATCGTATTCGACATAGTGGTAGGAAATCAATACCTGACATGCCTAGAAAACCAACACAAGCGCAGATGCGAGGCGGTTGACCTATGACCCATCTGAATCATCGGCAATGCTTTCACCAGATCATGGCCGGCGGAACCGCACCGTGGGTTCCAAACTACGAATTGGGCTGCTGGGGACAGACGGCGCAGCGCTGGCTGGCGGAAGGCGCGCCGGCGGACAGGATCTACTGGAACTTCTGGCAGGGCGAGCCGTTCTTCAAGATCGACCGGCACGACTACGCGCACCTGCATGCCGGGATGATTCCGGAGTTCGAGTACCAGGTGCTGGAAGAGGATGCGGACTACCTCACCGCTCGGCACACGAACGGAATCGTGACCAAGGCGCTCAAGGCCGGCACGGTGGGCGGCACGCGCATGTCCATGGACCAGTACCTGCGCCACCCCGTTACCGACCGCGCCAGTTGGCTGGATGTCAAGCGCCGCTATGACCCGACGGTCGCCGTGCGCTACCCGATGCTCTGGGATGAGATGGCGCGGAACTGGCAGAATCGCGATTACCCGGTCTGCCTGATCGGCAATGGTGTATACGGACTCTACTCACAACTGCGCTCCTGGGTCGGCACCGAGGAGATCTCATACATGTTCTATGACGATCCGGCGCTGGTTGAGGAGATGATCGAATTCCACACCGAGTTCCTCCTGCAGCTTGTGCCGCGCGCGCTGCAGACGGTGCAGTTCGACTACTTCAACTTCTTCGAGGACTGCGCCGGCAAAGGCGGTCCGCTCTATGGGCCGCAAATCTTCGAGCGCTTCTTCCGCAAGCCCTACACGCGCATCATTGGCGCGCTCCGTCGGGGCGGCGTGAGGATCATCTGGCTCGATTGCGACGGCGACCCGCTGCCGCTGGTGCCGCTGTGGATGGATGTGGGCGTCAACTGCCTGTGGCCGCTGGAACAGGCCTCCGGCATGGATCCGCGGATGCTGCGCAAGCGTTTCGGCCCGGAATTGATCCTCGCCGGCGGCATCGACAAGATGGAGATCGCCAAGGGGCGCAAGGCGATTGATGCGGAACTGGAAGCCAAGATCCCGCCGATGCTCGCTCAGGGTGGTTATATCCCCTTTCTGGACCACGCCATTCCACCGGACATTTCGTACGCCGATTTCATGTATTACCTGGAACGGAAGCTGGAGTTGATGGGGAGGTAGGGAGATGGGTCAGGAGGCAGGGGAGGGGGCAGGACGTGTGGAAGTTTCGTGAATGGTTCAACGTATTCGGCTATGCATGAGATTCCCTTCGGCAAGCTCAGGGCAGGCTCTCGCTTCGCTCGGAATGACACATCGACGATTGTCATCCTGAGCGAAGCGAAGGATCTCTGTTCTCATCCAATAAGTTGCCATATTTGTGAAACCGTGTACTAAGGCGGATTTGTTCTGACACCTGACACTTGAACACTCGTCTCGTCAATGGCCAGGAAAAGAGAAACACATGCGCACTGCGAACACCCACACGCTTCGTACCCGTACCGGCACCCTGAAGTTCGACGCCGTCACCGGCCGCCTGCTCTCTTTCCGGAGCGCGGCGGCGCCGGAACAGGAGTTCATCGAGCCGTCGCCGGAGCATCCGGTGTGCGCGATCCAGTGGCTGGACAAGCAGCGCCAGTCGCGCTGGATGGATTCGCACAGCGCGCACCGCATCCGGGTCCGCTGCACCAAGTTCGGCAAAGGACAGCGGCTGACGATTGAATACATCGGCCTGGGCGGTCTGGACCTCGACCTGATCGGCACGGTAACGGTTTCGCCGGATGACCCCATGAGCCGCTGGACCTGCGCCCTGACCAACCGCGCCGGCGTAGAGATCGTGGATGTCCAGTTCCCGTTTGTGGTGGCCAGGTACCAGCTTGGTGGTAAAGCGGGCAGCGAAACCATCGTGATGCCGCAGTCCTTCGGCTATCTGATGCGGGAGCCGACCCTGCAGAAGCTGGGGCCGGACGGGCTGGCCTGCTGGGATTTCGGCCCGCGCGGCATGCACACCGGCTGGAACCACTACCCGGGCGTCTATTTTGCCCAGTTCATGGCCTACTACAACGATCGCGCCGGACTCTACCTGGCGATGGACGACACGGCCGGCCATGTGAAACGCTTCAAGCCGATCCATCGCGAGCCGGGCATCCGCTTCGGCATCGCCCATGTGGGCGACTGGCCGCAACACGGCCGCCGTGCGCTGGGCTACGATGTCCTGCTCGGTTCATTCGCCGGTGATTGGTGGGACGCGGCGGGCATTTACCGTGAATGGAGCCTGCGCCAGAAGTGGGCCGTGCCGCTGCCGCAAAAGAAGGTGCCGACTTGGCTGACCGACTCGCCTGTCTACATCACGATCCGGCCGCAGGGGATTCTGGACTCCGGCCCGGTGCATCCGGTGAAGGAATTCCTGCCCTACGAGAAGTGTCTGCCCATGCTGGAGAAGATTGCCAAGGCCGTGAACGCGCCGCTCTCGGTGATTCTCATGGGGTGGGAACGCGCGGGTTCGTGGGTCTATCCGGACTGCTTCCCGCCGGTGGGCGGCCAGAAGTCCATGCGCAACTTCATCAGCCTCGTGCGGCAGCGTGGTTGGCATGCGGGGTCGTTCTGCAACGGCACGCGCTGGGTGACGAGCCATAACTGGAAAAGGATCACGAGCATCCGCCCATGCCGGGAAAGTGGATGGCGGCGAAGATGGAGCAGTTTGCTGGCGAAGAACACCGACAACTGGGCCGATTGGGAGCCCAGGGTCGGCAACAACGATTACGCACTTGCCATGATCCGGGCCGTGACGGCCTTGCGCCGCGGGGCCGGGAGGGATTTCCTGG
>CAZZBA010000326.1:0-3583 GCA_964652765.1 uncultured Victivallales bacterium
GGCACGCAGCACGGCAACTATTTGAAGAGCAGCATACCGCTTAAAATCAGCCATGCCGATGTCTCCGAGCCTGGGTTCGTCCAGGCCGACACCGTTGCGCACTGCGGGAATTCGCTTGATGGCAGTTTCGTCTGGAGCCTCACATTTACTGACATTCTGAGCGGTTGGACTGAAAATGGCGCTGTATGGAACAAGGGCCAGCATGGCGTTTACAAACTGCTTCAGACCATTGAAAACAGACTGCCATTTACTCTTAAGGGCTTTCACACCGACAACGGTGGCGAATTCATCAATCACCACCTCCATAGCTACTACCGTGAGCGCGCTACACCCGTTCTGATGACCCGTGGGCGGCCGGGACGCAAGAATGACAACCCTCATGTCGAGCAGAAGAACTGGACGCATGTACGCCTGCTGCTGGGCTATCAGCGAATCGAGGATGAAACTCTCGTCAAGGATATCAATGCCCTCTATGAGGCCACGGGACTGTTCAATAACTTCTTTTGCTCAAGCACAAGGCTGGTCTTTAAAGAACGACGAGGGGCGAAATACTATAAGCGGTATGATCAGCCCGCAACCCCATGCGAAAGACTCCTTGCGTCGGACCATATAAACGAACTTCAGAAAACACACCTGACAGACGTGCTCATCAACCTTGATCCATTCAAACTACGAAAACAAATCGATGCCAAACTTAAGGCTATTCTCTCAAGGCTTCGGTAACATAATTATGGCGCAACATCCTGCAGTTCTCATTTTTGCTTCGGTAACATTTTATTCTGGCGCAACGCGCCGGAGCGCTTCAGGAGAACGCTCACCCTCCAGATTTCAGGTCGGGGACCCTCCCCTGCGGGAGCAAGATGCTCCCACCACTTTGGGGAGGCGTTTCGACCTTTGCATTTGGCGTGCAGCTATGCGGCCGGGGTGGACCCCGTCTCCAAGCTTGCACGCGGATGTTGACGTTTTTCCCTTTTCCAAGGGGATGTTCCAGAGGGTGATGTCTTCGCTCAGGCGTAGCTGTGCAGCAGGCTTCCCAGCTTTGGCAGCAAGTTGACGAGGAGGAATGTCGTCAGGAGCGCCAGGAAGGCCAGCAGGTGTGGCAGATCGGCCCATTTATGCCATGGGCTCCTGCGGGTGTGGAAGTAGATGGCGTACAGGCCCCAGGTGATCAGGGACCAGACCTCCTTTGCGTCCCAGCTCCAATACCGGCCCCAGGCTGCCTCGGCCCACAGCGCCCCGCCGAGCATCCCGAAGGTCATGAAGGGAAAGGCCGTACGCAGGATCTGGTAGATCGCGCGGCGATATTCCGTTTGCCGGGTACGTCCGATCCAGAGCCGGATCAGCATGATGAAGGCGACCGCGCACAAGGCATAGGCAATCATGTACGACAGGACGTGAGGCACGAACCATGCCGATTGCAGTGCGGGCATGCGTCGCCAAGTGGCCTGCTGGTCCATGAAGACAGCCCCGATCAACGGCAAGGCCGATCCATAGGCGAAATAATGCGCGGTCCAGCCGAGCCGGTCGCGCAGCGTGAACATGAGGAGCAGGGGCGGAAAGCAGAGCGCCAGGACCACCTGTACCTGATACATGTTACCCATGGGTATATCCTGCACGATCAGCGCGTTCACGGCGAATACCGCCAGGTTCGCGGCCCAGCCTGCCCCCAGGGCAATGCTTGCGATCCTGATTCGCTTGAACGCAAACAGCGTTCCCGAAGCCAAGTACGGCACAGCGGCGCCGATCAACAGTGGATTAACCAGTTCAGCAAGTTGCATCGGGAGACTCCTCGGTACGCCGGAAGGAAAGGATGAAAACACCCGCGATAATCATCCATATACCCGCGATCACTGCCCCGCGGCCCGGATCGCGGCGGGCGGAAATGTCGATATAGGAACGGCCTTGCGCGTCATAGGACATCAGATAAAAGATCCAGCCGCCATAGCTTGCAGGCTTGTTTACCGCGACAGGGATCTCCCGCCGCTCATCACCATCGATAACCACCAGCGTGAAACCGAAGAAGCTGGGTGTCTGCCGCGCGATCGCCAGGAGCGATCCATCCGGCAGGCTGTACTGCGGGACCCACTCCGAGCGAAACCCGTTCCATAGGTTGGATACCGTCAAGGTCTGTCCCTCGCCCAGATCCCACTGGCTGGTATTCCCGGTTTCGAACTCCTGTCCGGAACGGAAGGGGACCTCTCCGGGGCCCACTTGATCGGACGGGATGGGGTGCCAGCGGACATAGGTGGGCGAATAGAAGGTAACCCTGAAATCACGGGCAGCGATCTTGAATCCGAGCGGTACCTGGCGCTGGCCGTCGACCGTCACCGTATCAATCGGGGTCTCGACATTGACCGGCATCCTGACCATGGCGCGCATGCCGAAAAGGAACCCGAGCAGGCCTCCGGTGAGTACGATGGCAATCCCGAGATGGGCAAGCAGGAATCCGATCAACCGCCAACCGCTGCGCTTCCTGCGGCAGCACCACACACATGCGCCTGCGAGGAGCCCGAGCAGCAGGATCATGACCGGGGAATGATACAGGGCGGCCGCGGAGCGGTCGCCGGCAATCGGCAAGACCGCCGCCAGCAGCAGCAACACGATCAGCCACATTAAAACAATGCCTGTCTTCATTGATCGTAACTCAGAGGTATGGTTTTCCAGTCGCCCAGGGAGAGCTCGCGTGCGGCAAACTGCCAGATGACCACCCGTTTTCCTGCCAGGACGTCATCGCCCCGGGTCAGCCGGGCTGCGAGTGCCTGTCGTGTGGCATAGGCTCCAGCGTCGTTCTGGACAATGGCGTAGATCGGCTGCTGCAGATAATAGCTCAGCTGTTCCGCGAAGCCACCGGATTGGCCCCATCCCATGGTCCCCAGCGAGTAGATATTACTGAAGCTGTCGCCCAGGAGCAGAATCTCCGCCGTGGTCACGGCCCGCCACGGGGCCCCGGACCGTTCCTCGCTCACCTGCAGGATGCTTGCCGATTCCGGCGGAAACAGCGTCTGCCCGGCCGGCAGTTTCATCATCGTGGCGATGTCGCCCGTCTGCGTGACACGGACGGGGGTTCGGATATACGCGCGGCCCGCCTGCGAGAAAACCGCCCATGCCCTGAGGGAGTCGGCCAGCCGGGAGGCGGTATGCTCCATGGCGGATGGCGTCCAGTGCGTGTCCGTCCTCAGGTATTGCGGCATGCCATTAAAGGCGATTGCATCCCGCAGGACGGCGGTCGGATCGAAGACACGCACCCCCGCGACCTCAAGATCGTGCAGAAGCGTGGCGGTCGATTCGTTATCGACCGGCGGTGACTCGATATCAAAGCGTGGCGAGAACAGGTCGGGATGGATCGACACCTTGGTCGGGGTGGGGACCACGACCAGCGTGATTCCGCGGGCGAGCAACTGCCGGTGGAAGTCGATGATCGCCAGGCGCGGATCGGGCTGGGGCCGCAGCGTGAATTCGTTGCCGGTGAGGCTTCGTCGCCGCAGCCGGGCCGCGTCCAGAAACGGCGGCCCCATCACGTGGTCGGCATCCGGCCGGAAGAAGAGCCAGCCACGGCGGCCGAGATAGGCCTTCTCGTTGCCCT
>CAZZBA010000326.1:3593-4767 GCA_964652765.1 uncultured Victivallales bacterium
TGGCAGCGGCCCAGGAGCATTCGGGACAGGATCGATGTGCTGTCCATCTCCGACTCGTAGTCGCGGATACGCTGCAGGAGGTGCGCATTGGCCTGCAAAGTCTTGCGGTACAGTCCGCCCTGAGCCGCGAGGAAGGCATCGCCGGTCTCCGGGATCGCCTTGAAAATCGTCAGGCTGTGGACGCGTCCCTGTTCACTGGAGAGTTCCAGCGCCATCTGGGTCACAGGCACGGCACCGATAAGGCACAGGAAGACCAGGGTCAGGCTGCGCGCCAGACGAGCGGAAATATCGGTGCTCCCGATCTCGCGGTTGGCGATATCTTCTCGTGAAAGCGTTTCCATGGGGTCCCCCGGCAACTAGAAGATGAAGTAAATGAATGGGTTGAAGGATTGCGTAGTCAACAGAACCACCGAAAGCAGGAACAGTCCCAGAATCAGTGCGGCCTTGGCCGCCGTGATCCTTCGAGTGAAATCCCAGGTCGGCTGGCCGAACCAGGCGAGGAGCCCGGCAAGGGAAAAGCCAGCCAGGTAATAGGGCTGGTAAATGATGGCACCCGCCATGCGGGCACCATCGGGAACCTGGCCCAGCCCGAAGAGCGCGGAGAGATAGCGCAGGGCATGGGGAATGTCATCGGCCCGGAAGAAGACCCAGGCCAGGCAGACAATGGCAAAGGTGATCGCGATGCGGAGGGGCTTTGGCCAGCCGCTGTAGAAGCTTGTTTTCCCGCCGGCCCGTTCCAGGGCGAGCATGCCGCCGTGGATGGCCCCCCAGATCAGAAACGTCCATGCGGCCCCGTGCCACAGGCCGCCGAGGATCATGACCAGGGCCAGATTCACATACGTGCGGCGTGCTCCCTTCCGATTCCCCCCCAGGGGGATATAGAGGTAGTCCCGCAGCCAGGTGGACAGCGAGATATGCCATCGGCGCCAGAATTCCGTGATCGACTGCGATCGATAAGGCGAGTCGAAATTCTTTGGAAAGACGAACCCCAGCATGAGTCCGAGTCCGATGGCCATATCCGAATACGCGCTGAAGTCATAGTAGATCTGAAAGGCATAGGCCACGATGCCGTACCAGGCGTCAAGGACAGACGCTCCGGACGCACCGAAGACCACATCGGCCACTTTGCCGCAGGTGTTGGCCAGCAGGATCTTCTTGGCGAGGCCCATGCACA
>CAZZBA010000326.1:4777-4985 GCA_964652765.1 uncultured Victivallales bacterium
CGAACTTCTCGAATGTATGGGTCCGGAACGTGAGCTGATCGGCAACTTCCTGGAAGCGTATGATCGGCCCGGCGACCAACTGGGGGAACATCGACACATAGCAGGCGAAGTCGACGAAATTCCGGATGGCGCGCGCATCCCCCCGGTAGAGGTCGATGGAGTAACTCATGGACTGGAAGGTGTAGAAGCTGATTCCCAGGGGCAGGGT
>CAZZBA010000327.1:0-4945 GCA_964652765.1 uncultured Victivallales bacterium
AGCGGGCCGTATTCCGGGCCGGACTCGCGGCCCGGCGGCCGATGATCTGGGTAAAACCCTTCGGGTTGGCACAAGGCGGCGATTCCGCCGCCATCCAGACCGCCATCGCGGAAGGGCGCCTGCTTATCCTCTCGCCCTTCGACGACGCTATCGAGGCACCCAGCGCCCGCCGTGCGGTTTGGTGCAACCACTACGTCATCGCCAAAAGCACTCGGCTGGTCGTCGGGCACCTGAGCCCCGATGGCATGCTCGCCTGCCTGCTTTGCGAAACCCCGCCCGATCTGGAAATCCAGTATCTGTAGAATCAAGCGTAATTTCCTGTTCAATGTCACGATCCTTGTCGTGATTCATGACGACCAGCAAATCGCCGAATCGTGCCCTAATGAGATTTCTGTGGTTTTTGCTGTTGACAGTATTCTCTGCATTCATTATGTTAGTCTCTCCTAACAACAAAAGGACGGCAACGATGGCGGCAGCGGCAGCAACTGTACTCAGCGCGAGCATGGAGAATTACCTGGAGGCAATCTTCTTACTGATCCGGGAAAGTACGGTGGCGCGCTCAAAGGATATTGCCGGTCGGCTGAAGGTGACGTGCGCGTCGGTCACCGGGGCGCTCCAGGCGCTGAAGGAACGCGGGCTGGTGAATTACGAGCCCTATGGCTATGTTACCCTGACCGAGACCGGTACTGCCGCCGCCAGCAAGGTGCTGCGTCGCCATGAGGCGTTGCGCGATTTCTTTATCAATGTGCTCTCGATCGATCACGATGAGGCGGATGAGGCGGCCTGTCGCATGGAGCACGGGATCTCGAAGAATATCGTCAACCGCCTGCTGGATTTCGCGGAATTCGTGGAGACCTGTCCGCGCGCTGGAGCCAAATGGATCCACGGGTTCGGTTACCATTGCAGCGAGGGCGGGCCTGAGCCCGGTGCGTGCGAGAGCTGCATCACGCTCTGCCTGCGGGATGTCAAGAACCAGAACAGAAAGGAGCGATAGGACGCAGAGGATTTATAAAGGTGGATAGCGGTGTTTTTTTGCCCCTTATGTTTGGCATGGCTAACAATGTGTGATCAATCATACATAAAAAAACGAAAGCGAATTGACATGAACAGAATGACGACCATGACAACCGGTTTGCTGGCCGCCACCGTGGCTATCGGACTGACGGGAATGGTGACTGCGGACGAGGTGACCGACCGCATCGCCAAGCTCGAGCAACAGGTCAGTGATTTGAGCGCGAAGAGTGGATGGGGCGGCCTGGCGGACGGGGCGCAGATCCACGGCTACGGGGAACTGCATTACAACAACCTTACCGGCAAGGGAGGGGCCGCCGACAAAGACAAAATCGATTTTCATCGTTTTGTCCTGTTTTTCGGCTACGACTTCAATGACCGAATCCGCTTCAACTCGGAATTTGAGCTTGAACACTCGCTTGCGGGTGACGGGGAACCCGGCGAGGTGGAACTGGAGCAGGCGTATATTGATTTTGATCTGACCGACAACCATACGGCACGGGGTGGTCTGTTTCTGATCCCCGTCGGCTTGTTGAATACCACTCACGAGCCGCCGCGGTTTTATGGTGTTGAGCGAAACCCAGTGGAATCAAGCATTATCCCGACTACATGGTGGGAAGCTGGCGGTGGTATTCACGGTGATCTCGGGGCAGGCTGGCGCTATGAGGCATATCTCCATTCCGGACTGAACACATCGACTGGCAGCACGTACGCGATACGCTCCGGTCGGCAGAAGGTCGCCGAGGCGGAGGCATCCGATCCGGCGGCCACGCTGGCGCTGAACTGGAGCATTCCCGGTGTAACCCTGGGCGGTGCGGTAAACTACCAGAATGATGTCACCCAGGGTAGCGATCCCGAAGCGGGTCGTGCCTGGCTGGGCGAGGTCCATGCCGACCTCAAGCGCGGACCGCTCGGGTTGCGGGCGCTGTATGCCGAGTGGGCGCTTGAGGGCGATGGCCCCGAATCAATGGACGCCGATCGGCAATACGGATGGTATATTGAGCCCTCGTACCGGATCACCAAGTCCGTCGGTGTGTTTGTCCGCTACAACGAGTGGGACAACCAGGCTGGCAGCAGCACGACGGCGAGCCGAAAGACACAGGTTGATACGGGCGTGAACTGGTGGCCGCATGAGCAGGTCGTGGTCAAGGCTGATTATCAGTGGCAGGACAACCAGAACGGCAAGGAACAGGACGGCTTCAACCTTGGTCTCGGTTATGAGTTCTAAGCGATTCGCCCTGGTCTTGTGCAGTGTGTTCACGACGGTGCTTCTCGCGGGGGCTGCAACCCCCGCGGAGTCTTTCGTCGCGGAGCAGTTCACCGCCCAGAGCGATACCGAGGCGCTCTCATTACAGTAAGCAGGATAATTGTCGTGATCAGCGTCAAGACGTCAAGACTGGTGGTCCTGTTGAGGGTTTGACAGTATTCTGTGGATATGCCACCCTAAAGACACTGAGTGCGTTTACGTGCAAATGGTTTTGTTTTCGGATAGGTATCCGTAGCCTTGCATCGTTGCGCTCAACAGAAAGTAGGGGAGGGAGAGTCAGCATGAAGAAGAGAGTTGTATTATTTGGGGCAACCGCAATGGCAGTCTTATCCTTTGGGTTAGTTGGATGCCAGAACACGATGAAAGCGGCAGCACCAGCCGCGGCGGAAGATGTGAAGGTAGAGAATCCCGCGGTAGCGCAACCAGCACCGGAAGCCACAACCGAGCAACCCGCCGATGCCAAACCCAAGGATCATCCTGCGCATTGATCCGGACAATCGATAGCATGATGCATAACCGGTTCATCGGTTGTTCATGCGGGCGAAAGCGGGATGCCATCTGCACCCGCTTTCGTTCTTTCGCGCGAATCACGGAAAGGAGTCCCTTATGAAGCGCAGATTCTCCTTACCCTGTGCTTGTTTCATGATCATCCTGTTGGCTGCCAATGGTTGTCGCCAATTGCCGCTGCAGTCACCGAGGGAGGCGGCGGAATCCGGACGCTATATTCCGACGATTGTCACGGGGGATATCCAGGCCGGAATCGAGAAGCACATCGCCGGGGAGGTCGCGCGCGGCAATGGGTATTTCACGGTTCCGTTCGAGGGGAAGGAACTCCGGCTCCGATTGGTGCGGGTCCATGTCGAGTACCTGGCCTCCTTGGCCCCGCAGCGTCATTTCGCCTGTGTGGACATGGCCAGCGAGGACGGTCAGTTCTACGATATTGATTTTTTCATGGAAGGCGATCCCGGCTCGATGAAGGTTACCGAAACGACCGTTCACAAGTTGAATGGCCGGCCTTATTACCTTTGGAAACAGAACGAGGACAAACATTGGGTTCGTGCGCCAGTGGATGATGCCTCGGACGCGCTGTTAGGCGTACTGACAGGCAAGGATGTATTTGAATTCCGTTATCAGGCCGTGTTACCTGAAATGGCGGGGACTGCGAGATGCTGGTTGCCACTGGCGGATTCCGACGACTTTCAGAAGGTCGAGATCAAGTCGATCAAGACGCCCGGCAAACGTCGTATTCTTGCAGACAGTGCCCATGGCAACCGGGTACTTTTCCTGGAATTAGGAGCGGCGGACAGCGGCGGCACCATTGAGATCGTCTACCAGGTTGAGCGCATCGAGAAGCAGGCCTATCCGGGCGATGTACTGGCCGCACAGGCCCATTTGAAGCCGGAACGGATGGTTCCGCTCAATGATCGGATAAAGGCTGAAGCCGAGAAAGCCGTTGTGGATCGTGATGGCGATCTGCAGCGTGCCCGTGCCTTGTATGACCACGTCATGGACCAGATGCGCTACATGAAGTTCGGCGAGGGCTGGGGGCAGGGCGATGCGATGTACGTGTGTGACGCGCTATATGGCAACTGCACGGATTACCATTCCTACTTCATCGCGTTGGCTCGATCGATTGGCATTCCGGCCCGTTTTGCGATCGGCGTGGCCGTTCCTTCCGAACGGAATGACGGCGGCACGGATGGGTACCACTGCTGGGCCGAGTTTTATGCCGAGGGTAAATGGTGGCCCATTGACATCAGCGAGGCCGATAAATTCAGCGCGCTAAGCATGTATTATTTTGGTCATCATCCCGCCAACCGATTCGAGTTCTCGCGAGGGCGGGATCTCCTGCTCGATCCGGGTCCCGCGTCCGGACCGATCAACTTCCTGGCCTATCCGTACCTGGAAGTGGCAGGTGAGCGGAAGCCCGTGAAAACCCTGTTTCTCTTCCGCCGTGCAGGCTGCGGAAACGGCTGCGCCAGCGATGCAGTCACAGTCTGGGGAAAGACATCGGCGCCTTGACCGGAGTTTGGTCAGGTGCATGGTAAACAGATCAACAAGCGCCTTATTACCGTTGGCTTTGCCTTTTTCGAATCTTCGTGGCCGTTTTCCTTATCGCAAATGAATCGTGCACGTGGTGTTTCCTGGCGAATCGTCCTTGCCGAAAAGGATAAACCAGACGGTTCCCGCCGCGCCGAAGGCGAAGGCGGCCAGGAAGTTGACCGTCGGGCTGAGGATCCACAGGAAGGCACCCCCGAAGGCGGCGACCGAGACGACAACGTCGCGGAGCAGGTAGTACAGACCGAACATGGCGGCCTTGCGGCCTTCCGGGGCCAGGTCCATGATCAGGGCCTTGCGGGTCGGTTCGCCGAATTCCTTGAGACCACGCAGCACGAAAACAGCCGCCAGGGTCCAGAATGACTGGCAGAACAACAGCGCCAACGGGAAAAGGGTAAAGAAGACAAACGTCATCGCCACGAAGGGTTTCTTGGTTGTGCGGTCCGCCATCCACGCCACGGGGATGTACACCAGCACAGCGACGGTCATTTCCACGGTCGTCAAGACACCGAACTCAAAGGCCGTGACGGGGCGGGCAATGATTTTCATAGCCCAGACCACGACAAAGGCATAAGGAATCTGCTCGCAGAATCGCACGAGGATGTCCGC
>CAZZBA010000328.1:0-4931 GCA_964652765.1 uncultured Victivallales bacterium
GCACATTGCGGGTCATCACCTTGCGGACGCTGTCGTTGCGGTTCTCGGCGTAGCGTATGTCGGTTGAGGTCAGGATGCCGACGACATGGCCGTTCTCGTCGAGGATCGGGAAGCCGTTGAACGAGAAACCGCGTTCCTCGCGGCGCTGCCGGACGGTTTCAAGCGTGTCGGTATCACGGAACGTGATCGGGTCGCGGATCAGGCCGTGCAGGTAATGCTTGACGACTCCCACCTGCTTTGCCTGCTCCTGGACGGACAGGTTCTTGTGGATGATCCCGATGCCGCCGATCATGGCCATGGCGGCGGCCATGCGGCTTTCCGTGACGGTATCCATGGCGGCGCTGACGAACGGCATGTTGATATCGATACGGGATGTCAACCGGGTTTTTATGCTGGTCTGGTCCGGCAGGAAATCCGCGTACTGGGTGATCAGCGACACGTCGTCGAAAGTCAGCCCCTCGAAGACGAACTGCTTCATGAAATCGGCAACGTAGGTGTTCTCTTGCATCGTCAAACTCCTTTACGCCCAAGCACGGGCATTTGCCGTCAGTTTTCTAACGGTGTACCCCCGCGAATGCAAGCAAAAACGAAGTGGTGGCTAATCCGCGGCCCTGATCGCGTCCCAGATTTTGACGAACTTGGCGTTGTTCTCGCCGAGGTCCTGGATCACTTCGCAGCGCTTCATGATTTCGTCCGGCAGGAAGATCGACTGGTCAGCGCGGACCTCCGCGTCAAGCAGTTCGTAAGCGGCGAGGTTAGGGCAGCGGTATTGGACGAACAGGATGTTGGCGGCGGCGACTTCCGGACGATGCATGAAGTTGATGAACGCGTGGGCCAGCCCTGGCTGCCTGGCGGTGGTCGGAATGACCATGGCATCGATGGCCACCGAGGTTCCCTCGCGGGGCACGACGAAACCGATATCATCGCTCTCGGCCATGACTTGCAGCACATCGCCACTGAAACCGTGGGTGATCAGGAACTCGGAAGAAACCAGGCCGTTCTTGTACTGGTCGGACTCGAACTTGGCCAGGTTGCGCTTCCAGCGGATGACCACGTCGCGTGCGGCGGCCAGTTCCGTATCGTTGGTGGAATTGTAGCTGTAGCCGAGGAACTTGAGTGCGGCGCCAATGCCCTCGCGCATATCATTGAGCATCGTGATCCGGCCCTTGTAGGCTTCACGGTCGAACATGCCCCAGGTCGGCTCGAAATCGGGGACGCGTCCCTTCTGGTAGCCGATGCCGGTGCTGCCGGCCATGTAGGGGACGCTGTATTTCATTCCGCGATCCTGGGTGATGTCGAGAATCAGCGGATCCATGTGCTTGACGTTGGGGATAAGCGACAGGTCCAGCGGCAGCAGCATGTCCTGCTGCTGCATGATGCTGATCATGTAGCCGCTGGGGAAGATCACGTCGTACCCGGTGCCACCAGCCTTGATCTTGGCGTACATGGCCTCGTTGGAATCGTAATAATCCCGCACGATGCGGCAGTTGAACTCCTTCTCGAACTGCTGGATCAGGTCGGGGTTCATGTAATCGGTCCAGTTGTACACGTACAGGGCTGGTTTGCGTGCGCATCCGGTTGCAGCCAGCAGCAGGGCGCAGAGGGCGAGGGTCACTTTCTTCATGGTCTGTTCTCCTTCTTGTTCTGTGTTTATCCGTCTAGTCTTGTCACATGGTTTGTTTACCGCCAAGCCTCCGGCTGACCGCGACAATCAGGAACGTGAGGCAAAGCAGTATGGTTGAAAGGGCGTTGATCATGGGTGGGGAGCCGTGCTTGATCATGCTGTATATCTGCACGGGGAGTGTCGTCGATCCGGGACCGGCGACAAAGAACGTGATCACGAAGTCGTCGATCGACAGGGTAAAGGCGAGCATGCCGCCGGCCAGGATCCCGGGTGCGAGCTGGGGGAGTATCACCCGCAGCACGATGGAGCGCCAGTTGGCCCCGAGATCCTGGGCCGCCTCGATGACCGAGAAGTCGAAATCCTGCAGGCGGGCCAGCACCACCATCGCGACATAGCTGACACAGAACGTGGTGTGGGCGACGAAGATGGTGAAAAGCCCGAGTGGCATGCGGATCGCCACGAAAAACAGCAGCAGGCTGATGCCGATCAGTATGTCGGGCACCACCAGCGGGGTGTAGACCAGCGCGTAATGGATGTTCTGGAGATGGCTGCGGTAACGGTTGAGCGCCCAGGCGGCCAGCGTTCCCAGGACCATCGAAAGCAACGTGCTGCCCGCCCCGATCAACAGCGTATTGCGCAGCGCGAACCAGATCGAACGGTTGGCGAAGAGCTGTTCGTACCAGCGCAGCGAAAGCCCGCCCCAGACGCTGCCGAAGCGCGACCCGTTGAACGAGTTCACCACCAGGATCACGATCGGCAGGTAAAGGAAGACCAGGCAGAGCGTGGTGACAATTGCGGGAACGCGGCTTCTTTTCACTGCGGCACCTCCGCGGTTGTGCGCGGCATGGAGGGGCGCTTCACGGGCTTGCGCACGGTATGATTCGACTGCTGACGGGCAAACAGCACGACCAGCATCGGGGCCATGACCACCAGCGAAAGCAGGCTGGCCAGTGCGGCGGCATGGGGCAGGTTTCGGTCGACGAATACCCGCTGGGCGATCTTGTTGCCGATCATCTCGCTGGTGGGGCCTCCCATGATATCCGGGATCACATACGAGCCGAGTGCGGGGATGAACACGACCAGCGAGGCCGTCAGCAGCCCGCGGCTGATGCCGGGCAGCAGCACGCGCACGAATCCGCCCAGGCGGCTGCAGCCGAGATCCAGCGCCGCCTCGAACAATGAGAAATCGAACTTCTCGATGGCGGCATAGATCGGGAGGATGGCAAACGGCAGGTAGGTGTAGATGAGGACGATCAGCACGGCGGTCTCGTTGTACATCAGCAATGCGTCGGGGCGGATCAGTTTCAGCGACAGGAGTACCGTCTTGACCAGGCCTTCCGGGTGCAGCATGACCTTCCAGGCAAAGATCCGGATCAGGAAATTCGTCCAGAAGGGGATCACGACCAGCAGCAGGAGCAGCCCCTTCATGCGCTGGCCGCTGCGCGCGATTGCATATCCAGTGGGAATCGCCACGAGCAGGCATACGGCGGTCGTGACCACGCTCATCCAGAACGTGCGCCAGATGATTGCAGGGTAGTTGGGGTTGCCCAGGCTCCTGAGGGTGTCCAGCGTCCAGCCGGTGCCGACGCCGCCGGTGGGATCGGATGGCCGGAACACGACGGCCAGCACGACCAGGGTCGGGATCATGAAGAAAACGGCCAGCCAGAGCAGCGATGGCAGGGTGACGCTCCACTCTGTTTTCCACCGCTTCATGGTCATCGGGCGGTCTCCTCGCTTGGCGTGCTCTCCGTCTCGGGGGGCAGCGAGAGCAGGTTCTCGTCGTCGGCACGGTAACGCTGCAGCATGAATCCGTCGTCGGCATGCCAGCTCAACCAGACCGGATCGTTCCATGTGATGGGTGTCTCGTCGAGCGTGTAGCGGTTGTGCTGGCGCGAGACGGCGATACGGTAGGCATCCACGCGCACCCAGTAGCGGGTGAGGGCACCCAGGTAGATGATGTTCTCGACGATTCCCTGCGCGGCATTGTGGTGATCCCGCGGGGGAGGGGGGGTGCGGCTGATGGCGAACTTCTCGGGCCGGATGCTCAGGTGCACCAGGTCACCCGCCTTGCGAGGCCGGTCATTGTAGCAGAGGACATCCGGGAATTCCTCGATGCGGAGGAGGCTGTAGTCGCTGTCCACCAAGGCACTGACGGTGCCGTCGAAAAAGTTGGTGTCGCCGATGAAGGCGGCGGTAAAGCTGCTCTCGGGCGTCTCGTAGATCCGGCTGGGTGTCCCGATCTGCTCGATTCGGGCCTGGTTCATGACCGCGATTCGGTCGCTCAGGCTCATGGCTTCGCCCTGGTCGTGCGTGACAAACAGGAATGTGATGCCGACCTCGTCGTGGATGCGGTCAAGCTCGATCAGCATGCGCTGCCGCAGCTTGAGGTCCAGCGCTGCAAGCGGTTCGTCCAGCAGCAGGACTTCAGGACGGTTGATCAGGGCCCGGGCGATGGCCACGCGCTGTTTCTGTCCGCCGCTGATCTGCCCCGGCTTCGTGTCGGCACGGTCCTCCATCTGGACCAGCGCCAGCATACGGTCGACCTCCTCGCGGATCTGGCGGCGGGCAACCCCCTTGACCCGCAAGCCGAAGGCGATGTTCTCGCGCACACTCAGATGCGGGAACAGGGCATAGTTCTGGAAGATGGTATTGACCTTGCGGTGGTGCGGCGGAAGATCGGTAATGTCCTGCCCGTCGAGATAAACCCGGCCCTCGTCCGGCTGCTCGAAGCCGGCGGCTACTCTCAGCAGGGTGGTCTTGCCGCATCCGCTCGGCCCGAGCAGCGAGAATATCTCGCCACGCTCGACATCGAGGGACACCCGCTCGAGTGCGACAATATCGCCGAATCGCTTGGTTATGTTCTCAAAATGAAGGAAACCGGGCATCGTGACGACCTCCTTGTGCGCCAGCAGGAAACGAAAACGGGCGAACTCTAGCAAATCGGGCTGATAAAGAAAACGGGAAATTTCGGGAAATTGCGTTTTATTGGCAAAGCACCATTTTTGTCATTTCTTTCGGGGTGAGTTTCACGTAGTGTGGAACTCTGGTAGACAAGGGGATTCCGATTCGGGAGGGCGAGTATGCAGGCAAAAGGCGACGTGGCAGGTGCGGTGCGTCCGGACTGGGATACGTATTTCATGAATATCGCCCATGTGGTCAAGACACGCGGCAACTGCTGTCGTCGGCAGGTGGCCGCCGTGATTGTCAAGGACCGCCGCATTATCTCCACGGGCTATAACGGGACTCCGCGCGGCGTGCGCAACTGCTTTGAAGGCGGTTGCGAGCGTTGCGCCAGCGATGCCCCGTC
>CAZZBA010000329.1:0-4912 GCA_964652765.1 uncultured Victivallales bacterium
GCGTGCGCAACTGCTTTGAAGGCGGTTGCGAGCGTTGCGCCAGCGATGCCCCGTCGGGAACCGCGCTAGGCGAGTGCATCTGCTGCCATGCGGAGGAAAATGCGATCACGCAGGCAGCCTATCACGGGACGTCAGTAAAGGATGGCGTGATGTACGTCACGATCAGCCCATGCCTGACTTGTGCCAAGATGATCATCAATGCCGGTATCCGCGAGGTGATCTACGACGGGGATTACCGGTTCACGGCGCAGACCGGCGCACTTCTAAACGAGGCCGGCGTGATGTGCCGGCGGTTTCAGTCGTCGAACAACGGGGTCGACAAGTAACGCTCGCCGGAATCAGGCAGGATCACGACAATCGTCTTGCCCGCGAATTCGGGGGACTGCGCCAGCCGCGCCGCGACGGCAGCAGCCGCGCCGCAGGAAATGCCCGCGAGGATGCCCTCCTCCTTGGCCAGGCGGCGGGCGAAGATCATTGCCGTTTCGGTGGATACCGCCTCGACGCGGTCGATTATTCCGAGATCCAGCACATCGGGGATGAAACCGGCACCGATCCCCTGGATGCCGTGCGGGCCCGGCTGCAAAGGACGGCCTGCCAGCGCCTGGGATATGACCGGACTGCCGTCAGGTTCGACCGCCACTGTAGTGATGGCGCGCCCGCGCTGCTGCTTGAAATAGCGCGAGATGCCCGTGATCGTTCCGCCGGTGCCGACGCCCGCAACCAGCACATCCACCTTGCCGTCGGTATCGTTCCAGATCTCCGGACCGGTGGTCAGGAAGTGGACTTCAGGATTGGCGGGGTTCTTGAATTGCTGGGGCATGAAGTAGCATTTTGGATTGGAGGCGGCAATTTGCTCGGCCTTCCGGATGGCACCGGGCATTCCTTTCGGTCCCTCGGTCAACACGATATCCGCCCCGAGCGCCTTGAGCACGCGGCGGCGCTCGATGCTCATCGTCGAGGGCATGGTCAGGGTGACTCGATAGCCTTTGGCGGCGCCGACAAAGGCGAGCGCGATGCCGGTATTGCCGCTGGTGGGCTCGATGATTTCCATCCCCGGACGCAGCAGCCCCTGTTCCTCGGCGCGCTGCACCATGTAGGCGCCGATGCGGCACTTGACAGAATAGGCCGGGTTACGGCCTTCGATCTTGGCCAGCACGGTAGCTTGGCTGCCGGCGATTCGGTTGAGACGAACCAGCGGTGTGTTACCGATGGACAGGGCGTTGTTCGCGTAAGTGCTCATAATGTGAATCCTGTGCTAGATGTTCCAGTTCCGGTTGTGAAGACCGCATTCCTTGTGTTCGTCCTGTTCCCACCACCAGCGCCCGGCGCGGGAGTCCTCGCCTGCCTGGACCGGACGCGTGCAGGGGGCGCAGCCGATGGAAAGATAGCCGTAGTCGAAAAGACGGTTGTAAGGGAGATTGTACTTCCTGACGTAGTCCTGCACATCGTCCCAGGACCAGTCCACGATCGGGTTGAGCTTGATGATCTTGTCGTGCACATGATCCACCTCGATCTTGCGGGCGGCCGCCCTGGCACCGCTCTGCTCGCTGCGCAGGCCGGTAATCCAGGCTTGTGCCCCGGTCAGTGCACGCTTCAACGGCTCGACCTTGCGGATGTGGCAGCATTCCTGCCGGTTGGCGATACTGCGGCGGAAGGAGAAAAGTCCCTTCCCTCGTTCCAGCTCCTGGACGGCGTCATGCTGCGGGAAGTACCACTCGATCTTGACCCCGAGCTGACGGTAGAGGTCCTCGGCACACTGGTACGTTTCCTCGTTCAGTCGTCCGGTATCCATGGCGATGATCTTCACATCGTCGCGGATCTGTACCGCCATGTGCACCAGCACCAGGTTCTGGAAGCTGCAGGCAAGCTTGATATCCGGGTGGAACTTGCCGATGCCCCAGCGCAGGATGTCCTCGGCCTCGTAGCTCCCCTCGTAATCGATTCGCGGATCCTGTTCGTTCATTGTTGTTTCTTTCGCTTTTGGTTTGTTTCGTATTCTAGCGAAACAACCGCAGCATGAAAGGAAAAAACACATGGAGTGTAAGGAAATGTGGGGCTGGCCGAAAATGAACTGTATAATCGATGAGGTGAGTAGAATAGGAAAAGGCGCGGACCGGGTGCACGCATGACCGGGATGAAACCTTTATCGAGCCTCTCAATGGCTTGCTTGACTAGGCTCCCGTTTAGGTTTATCTTTCGACTTGTTGTGAATCACGGGTATTACCATATTTGCGGAGATGTTGGATGGATACGAAACTGAAGGACGGGATTTTCTGGATTGGCTACGTCGATTGGAATGTGCGTGACTTCCACGGCTACAAGACCGGTCGCGGGTCAACCTATAATGCCTACCTGATGCTGGATGAGAAGAACGCGGTGATCGATTCGGTCAAGGCACCCTACGCGGCCAATCTGCTCGAGAATATCCAGGCGCATATCCCGCTTGCGAAGGTGGATTACCTCATTGTCAATCACGCCGAACCCGATCATTCCGGCAGCGTGCCTGCGGTCATGGCCGCCTGTCCGAATGCGACCCTGGTCTGTGACGCGAAATGCCGCAAGGCACTCGAGATGCATTACGAGACCGAAGGCTGGCGCTTCCAGATTGTCAAAACCGGGGATCGCTTCTCGCTTGGCAAGCGCAGTGTGCAATTCCTCGAGACACCCATGGTTCATTGGCCCGAGTCCATGTTCACCTATGTGCCGGAAGAAAAGCTGCTGTTCTCGATGGATGCCTTCGGGCAGCATTTCGCCTCGGCTACGCGGTTCGATGACACCGAGGATCTGAACGTGATCATGGCCGAGGCCAAGACCTACTACGCCAATATCGTCATGCTCTATGCGCGATCGATCCGGGCCACGCTCGAGGCGGCTGGCGGTCTGTCTATCGAGATGATCGCCCCCAGCCACGGCGTGATCTGGCGCAAGCATATCGGCACGATCCTCAAGGCCTATGACGCCTGGACGCAGCATCGTCCGTCCCGCAAGGTGCTGATCGCCTTCGACACGATGTGGAAGAGCACCGAGATGATGGCAAATGCCGTGGCCAAGGGTGTACTCGACGAAGGCGTGGATGTGAGGGTCATCAATGTGAATGCCTCGCATATCACCGAACTGGCCACCGAGATCCTGGATGCCTCGGGGGTGGCGGTCGGCTCACCGACGCTGAATATGACGCTGATGCCGCAGATTGCCTGCGTGCTTACTTACTGGAAGGGGCTGAAGCCGATGAACAAGGTCGGTTTCGCGTTCGGTTCGTATGGCTGGTCCAAGAATGGCGGACCGACCGAGGTCGAGGCCTACCTGAACGAGATGAAAGTGGAATTGACGCGTCCGGCGTTGCATGTGCAGTTCGTTCCCAAGGCCAAGGATCTCGAGGAATGTCGTTTTGCCGGACGGATGCTGGCACGCAAGGCGGTGGAGAATTACGAGAAGCTCTGGGGGAAGTGAGAGACGAAATAATCGGTTTGTGGGTGCGTGAGTATGTGTGTTTGTGAGTAGGAAGAAAGTGAGGTTGAAGATGATCAGCAAGAAGATGACGGCGGCGTTGAATGACCAGATCAACAAGGAGTTGTATTCGGCTTACTTGTACGTGGGTATGTCTGCCTTTGCCGAGCGAAAGGGCATGCCGGGTATTGCCAACTGGCTGGGTGTCCAGGCGCAAGAGGAACTGTCGCATGTGCACAAGTTCTACCAGTATATCCTGCGCCAGGGTTCGACCGTTGCGCTTGAAGCCATTGCCAAGCCGTCTTTCAAGGGGGAAACCGCGCTGGAATTGTTCGAGCAGGTTCTGGAGCACGAGAAACTGGTGACGGCATCGATCAACAACCTCGTGGACATTGCCGTGAAGGAGCGCGACCATGCCACGGAAGTGTTCCTGCAGTGGTTTGTCAACGAGCAGGTTGAAGAGGAGCAGAACGTCTGTGGTATCATCGATCAGCTTAAGCTGGCTGGACCGGTTGGCGGCGGTCTGTTCATGATCGACCGCGAACTGGCAGCCCGCGTCTACACGCCGCCAGCAGCTGGCGCGGCGACCTGATTTTTCACTTGAAGGCGACCTTGATCACGTCCTCGAAGGTGCGCACGAAGTGCGGGGTTAAGCCTTTGCGGATGTGGTCGGGGAGTTCCTCGAAGTCCTTGCGGTTGGCGGCCGGGAAGATGATATCCCTGATCTTGGCGCGCTTGGCGGCAATGGTCTTCTCCTTGACGCCGCCGATCGGCATGACCTGACCGGTCAGGGTTAGCTCCCCGGTCATGGCCAGGTGCGGGCGCACGGGCTTCTGGCACAGCAGCGAGTATAGCGCGGTCGCCATGGTGATACCCGCCGACGGGCCGTCCTTCGGAGTGGCTCCGGCTGGTACATGCAGGTGGACGGCGTGGGTCTCGAAGAACTTGTGCAAGTCAGGCTTGTCATCCACGTAGCTGCGTACATAGGCATAGGCGATCTCGGAAGACTCGACCATGACGTCGCCAAGCTGCCCGGTCTGCTTGAACCCGCTCTTTCCGGTATTGATCTTGCCAGCCTCGATGAACAGCGTGTCGCCGCCCATGCTGGTCCAGGCCAGCCCGGTGACCACGCCGGGGCGCGGGACGTCGAAGACGTTCTCATCCTGGAATTCCCGCTGGCCGAGATAATCGGCCACATTGCCGGCATCCACCTTGATGTTATCCTTGCTGGTGGTGACCCGCTTGCGCGCGATCTTGCGCATGATCTTCTTGAGATGGTTCTCCAGTCCGCGCACGCCGGGTTCGCGGGCATAGCCGTCGATGATCTCGTGCAGGGCCTTGATGGTGATCGTTGCCTGGCTCTTCCTGAGCCCGTGCGCCTCCAGTTGTTTCGGGATCAGGTAGCGCTTGGCGATTTCCAGTTTCCCCTCGAGAATGTAGCTCGCGAGCTTGATGACCTCCATGC
>CAZZBA010000330.1:0-4905 GCA_964652765.1 uncultured Victivallales bacterium
AGACGGGCCAGTTGCGCCTCCACCACCCCGCGCAACACGTCCTCGCCCGTGGCGACCACGATCAGGAACACCGGCACCGGCAGCGTCAGCTTGCCATTGCCGACCGGCAGCGCGAACGTCGCCTCCTTCCCGAAGCGGACCGCGACCAGCATTTCATCCCGAAGGCCGCCCAGCAGATCCTCGGGCGGAATGCCCAGCCAGGTGGTCACCGCAGCCCGCTGCTCATCAAAACGCACCTGCAAGGAGGGTACACCGGTCTCTTTCGCGCCATCGGCTAGAATACTCCATAACGTCAGGGGTTCCAGCGTGCCTGCCCGTACCATCGAGAAGCCCGCCGGAACGAAATCCAGACTCATTAGCCGGCGCGGCTGCCACCCGAATAAACCGCGCCAGAACGGCAGGTTGGAGTCAACCTCATCGCGCAGCACGAACAGCTTCACCGCATGATTCCCGCCTCGCTGCGTGGATGAACTCACCCCCACGCCCCGCCAGGCACTCATGCCCGTACGGTTGAGGAATCGGCGCGTCTGCTCCAATTCATCCAGCACCGACTGCTCGTCCGCATCGGATGCTGGCAGCCCCCCCCCCTTCCCGGCAAGCGTCTTGAGCATGCGGTCGATCCAGCGACCGGCGTGCAGCACGAGGAAAAGCTCGCCCCCCGGATCGAGCTGCGCCGCGATCGACTCGAAGTCGCGTCGTGTCGCGATATCCATATCCCCCCGGACGGGAACGCTGCCGGACAGCAGAACCGCTACCAACAAGAATATCATATGCCGCTTTGTCATGATTTCGGTCTCCAATGGATGCTTAGGCGGGCAATTCTAAGCATCATGCCCCCATCTTGCAAGACCGCATTCAACAATCGCTTGCCGGATGCGCGTCTCTCTGGCAGTCTACCCCGCATGTTGCGGCAATCGATGCTACCATGGAGCGCTGCAGGGAATCGATCGCCGCTCACGATAATCTAACGAAAGCCCGCTAGGAACATGTTCATGAACGACGTCAGCCCCAACATCAGGCCCGCGACCAGCACGAACGATCCCGCCGAGCCGCACCCGGCGGTGGCCGTTATCGAGATCGGCACCACATCCATCCGGATGGTCATCGCCGAACCCTGCCGGAACGGCAAGGGCAAGGCCCGCATACTCGATTCATTGCAGCAGACCGTCGCCCTCGGACGCGACACCTTCACGACGGGCGCGATCGGGCGCAAGACCACCGAGGCCTGCGTATCGGCCCTGACCAGCTTCCGCCGCATCATGCGCGAATACGGCATCGAGCAGCCCGGTCAGTTCCGTGCCATCGCCAGCAGTGCCGTGCGCGAGGCGACGAACCGGGAATCGTTCATCGACCGCATCCTCATCGCGACCGGGATCCAGGTCACGGTTATCGAGGAGGCTGAAGTCAACCGGCTGACCTACCGCGCGGTCCGTCCGGTTCTCGGGCGCCAGGATTTCTTCAAGAAGGCGGACACGCTGGTCGTCGAGGTCGGCGGCGGCAGCACCGAGACGCTGCTGTTCCACCGCGGCCGCGTCACGCGTTCCCACATGCACAGCCTCGGCTCGCTGCGCCTGACCAAGTCCGTCGAGGGACTGGCCGTCTCGCGCCGCCGGGAGTGGGATATCCTGAGGGACACGATCGACCAGGAGGTCGAGCGGATCCGCAGCGGCATCTCGGTTACCAAACCACTGGTCATGCTGGCGCTGGGTGGCGACACCCGTTTCGCCGTCTCCCTGCTCCATCCGGAATGGGACCGGCAGTCGCTGATCGCCGTCGCCACCGAGGAGCTCGAGAACCTGGTCAGCCAGTTCGCGGAGATGAGCGACGAGGACCTGGTCAAGCGCTACCACCTCTCCTACGAGGAGGCCGAGACGATCAGCCCCGCCCTGCTGATCTACGTGCGCCTGGCGCAGGCCTTCCACCTGCGCCGCCTCTTTGTCGCGGATGTCAACCTGCGCAGCGGGCTGCTGGCCGAGATGGACGCGGGCGGCAACTGGACCGACGAGTTCAAGCGCCAGATTGTCAGCTCGACCCTCGAGACCGCCCGCCGCTACAAGGTCAACCTCGTGCATGCCCAGCATGTATGCGCCTACGCCATGGAGTTGTTCTCGTTCCTGGGCCGGCGGCACGACTTCAGCACCCGCGACGAGATGATCCTGACCGTGGCGGCGCTGCTTCACGAGGTAGGACAGTTTGTAAGCACCAACGCCCACCACAAGCACGCCTGGTACCTGATACGCAACAGCGACATCTTCGGTCTCGGCGCGCAGGAGGTCGAGCTGGCCGCCCAGGTCGCCCGCTACCATCGCCGGAGTTCCCCTCAACCCACGCACGAGGCCTATATGGCACTGCGGCGGGACGACCGGCTGACCGTCAGCAAGCTGGCGGCGATCCTGCGGGTCGCCAATGCCCTGGACTGCATGAAGGGGCGCAACCGGATCCCGGTCAAGCTCAGGGAGCACGACGGCTCGCTGATCCTGATGACCGACGCCTTCACCCATCTGCCGATCATGCAGCAGCGCACCGCCAGCCGGGCAGACCTCTTCGAACAGATGTACGGATTGCGGATTGCCATCCGCCAGAACGCAAAGGATACGCAGCCATGAGCGACACCGCCCGCTTCATCAACCGCGAACTCAGTTGGCTTGAATTCAACCAGCGCGTGCTGGATGAGGCGGCCGACCCCACCGTGCCACTGCTCGAGCAGATCAACTTCCTCGCGATTGCCGCCTCCAACCTGGACGAGTTCTTCATGGTGCGCATCGGCGGCCTCAAGCTGATGGGCGAGGCGGGCATCACGACGCCCGATCCGGCAGGCATGCGGCCTTCCGAGCAGCTCGCCGCCGTCCAGCTGCGCACCAGCCGGATGATTTCCGATATCGCGACCCTGTACCGGACCCGGATCGCCCCCGCCATGGCGGCGGAGGCCGGGTTGCACGCCGTCAAGCCGGACACGCTGACGCCGCCCCAGCGGCTGGCGCTCGAAGCCGTGTTCCGCAACCAGATTTTTCCGGTATTGACCCCGACTGCCGTCCATCCCGAGCATCCGTTCCCGTTGCTCAACAGCCTGATGCTGTACCTGCTGGTGATGCTGGCCCCCGCCCCGCGCAAGCGCACCCCGCGCTTCGCCTTCATCCCGATCCCGTCCCGCCTGCCGCGCTTTGTCCCGCTGCCGGATGCGGGCGCACACCAGACATTCCTGCTGCTTGAGGATGTGGTCGCCACGTTTGCCGGTGCCTTCTTTCCCGGGCAGGAAATCCTCGCCTGCGCGCCGGTACGCGCCACCCGCAACGCGGATGTGCATGTGGACGAGACCTACGCGGTCGACCTGGCGCACGCCATGCGCAACGTCCTCCGTCGCCGCAAGACCAGCGGCTGCGTGCGCCTGGAGACCGCCGCCAGCGCCTCCGTTGAGATCATCGACTGGCTGAAGACCCACCTCGCCATCGAGGACACGGACGTCATCCGGATCGACGCCCCGCTGCAGATACAGGATCTGCGCAGTTTCTATAACCGTGACGGCCTCGACCACCTGCGCTATCCGGCCTGGCCACCGCAGCAGAACCCGCAACTGGACCCCGCCCGCCGGATGTTTGACATCATCACCAGTCGTGATGTGATCCACGCTGTCCCCTACGAACGCTTCGATCCCGTCGTGCGCCTGATCGAGGAGGCGGCAGACGATCCCGATGTGCTGGCGATCAAGCAGGTGCTCTACCGCACCAGCGCCGACAGCCCGATCATCGAGGCGTTGCGCCGGGCGGCACAGCGCGGCAAGTCCGTTCTCGCGCTGATCGAGCTGAAAGCCCGTTTCGACGAGGCCAACAACATCGAATGGGCCGCACGGCTCGAACGCAACGGCGTGCAGGTCGTGTACGGGATCAAGGATCTCAAGACCCACGCCAAGATCTGCATGATCGTGCGCCGCGAGGCGGAGGGCATCGTGCGCTACATGCATTTCGGCACAGGCAACTACAATCCGAAAACGGCGGCTCTCTACACCGATGTCGGCCTGTTTACCCGGAATGACGATCTCGGCATCGATGCCTCCGCCTTCTTCAACGCCGTCTGCGGCTTCAGCGAGCCGCAGCCGCAGCGCAAGCTGGCACAGGCGCCGATCGACCTGCGCGAGCGGCTGCTTGACCTGATCAACCACGAGACCCTGCAGCGCGAGCAGGGCCACAAGGCCGGCATCATGGCGAAGATGAATGCCCTGGTCGACCCCGAGATCATAGAGGCGCTCTACCGGGCGTCCTGCGCGGGCGTCCGCATCGACCTGGTCGTGCGCGGCACCTGCTGCCTGCGTCCCGGCGTGCCGGGCATGAGCGAGAATATCCGCGTCATTAGCATCATCGACCGGTTCCTTGAACACAGCCGTATATTCTCCTTCTACCACGGGGGTGCCCGGCAGGTGTTCATCTCCAGTGCCGACTGGATGCCGCGCAACCTCAGCCGGCGCATTGAACTGATGATCCCCGTCGAGGACCGCAAGTGCCGCGACCGGCTGATCGAGATCCTCAACACCTGCCTGGCCGACACCTGCAAGGGACGCCACATGCTGCCGGACGGAACCTACGCCCGCAGCGAGCATCCGGTGCCAGCCTCCCGCTCCCAGGAAAAACTCTACCAGACAGCTTGTCGCGACGTACTGTCCCTGCGCCAGGCGAAACGCACGAAATTCGAGCCGCACCTGCCGCCATCCGGCAACTCCTGAAAGTGGCGGGAGCATCTTGCGCCCGCTGGGGGAGCAGGAAAGCTCCCCCTCCGTTTGCACTCCCATGTAGGGACGGATTCCACGCCGTCCGCTCCTGGAGAACGGCTATTTTCGCGACCTGACACTGGCGGTCCGCATGCCTTTGCTCCGTAGGCTCGCGAGGACGCTCGCCCCCCATATTTGAAAACGCT
>CAZZBA010000331.1:0-4902 GCA_964652765.1 uncultured Victivallales bacterium
GGCCTCCAGTACCGTAAATACGGATTATGCCAGAATTAAGATGCGTTTGCCCTGGTCAATAATTCAATAAATCAGGCGTTTTCGGTCAGTTCGCCGAGTGCTTCGGCGGCTTGTTCCCAGCGGCGGGTGTATTCCGCGATCTCGCTCTGGATGAGCTGCAGGCGCTTGTTGGTCCCGGCGAAGTCGATGTTGGCATCGGGGGCGGCCATGGTCTCCAGGATGCGGGCCTGTTCGGCCTCGAAGATCTCGATCTGCTTTTCCGCACGGGACAGGGTACGTTTCAATTCGCGCTCTTGCGTGTTGGCCGCCTGTCGCTCGTTGGCGCGCTGGCGGCGCAATTCCTTCTTGTCGGTCGGGGCCGCGCCGGCTGCGGCGGGGGCGGGTGCCGCGGTGCGCCCGGACGGTGCCGGGGCGGGGCCGCTATTGGCCGCCAAGCGATCACGGTAGTCGGCGTAGTTGCCGGGATAGCGCGTAATCCCCGGCGGGCGCATGGCGATGATGCCGGTGGCGACATTCTCGACGAAGGTCACGTCGTGGCTGACGATGCAAAGCGTCCCCTCATAACCGCGCAGCGCGTCCTCAAGGGTCTCGCGCGCGGAAATGTCGAGATGGGTGGTCGGTTCATCCAGCAGCAGGAAATTCGGGGGCTTGGCCAGCAGGCGGGCGAACGCCAGGCGCACCTTCTCGCCGCCGCTGAGCACCGAGACGCGTTTATCCACGGCGTCGCCGGAGAACCCGAATCCGCCCAGCAGTCCGCGCACGGCCTGTTCGCGCATCTCGGGGACCATCGATTTGACGGTCTCGAAGACGGTGCTATCGGGGTTCATGGTGTCGGTGAATTCCTGCGACTGGTAGCCCTGGACCACGTTATGCCCGAGCACGCGCCGTCCGCTGCTGGGCGGCAGGATGCCTGCCAGCAACCGCAGCAGGGTTGTCTTGCCCAGCCCGTTATGCCCGACAAGCGCCAGCTTCTCGCCGCGCTCGATACGCAGGTTGACATCCTTGAGCACCCAGCGCTGGCCGTCGTAGGTCATGCCGGCCTCCTCGAGACGCACGACCTCCTGGCCGCAGCGCGCCGGCGCGGGGATGCGGATGGTGCCCCGGCTGACAATGCGCAGCGGCACGTCCACGGTCTCCATCCGGTCGATCATCTTCATCCGGCTCTTTACCTGGGCCGACTTGGTGGCCTTGTAGCGGAAGCGTTCAACGAAGCGTTCGGCTTTCTCGATCTTGCGGTCCTGGTTCTTCTGCGCGGCCATGCGCGTCTCATAGCGGCTGACACGCTGCTGCACATAGTGGTCGTAGTTGCCGGTGTAGCGTTCCGTGCAGCCGTTGGCCACCTCGATGGTGACCTGGGTGAGGGAGTTGAGCAGGTAGCGGTCATGGGAGATGAGCAGTAGCGTACCTTTGAAATCGCGCAGGTAGCGCTGCAGCCATTCCACGGCTGGCAGGTCGAGGTAGTTGGAGGGTTCGTCGAGCAGCAGGATGTCCGGATTGGCCACCAGGGCACGTGTGAGGGCGGCGCGCATCTGCCAGCCGCCGCTGAACTCGCCGATCGTGCGGGTGAAATCGCTCTCGTTGAACCCCAGGCCGCTGAGGGCCGCCTCGGTGAGATGCCGCAGGTTGTAGCCGCCGGCATGCTCGAAGGCGGTCTGCAGCTCGCCGAGCGAGGCGAGCATGCGTGCGCGCGCGGCATCGTCGGCAGCAGGCAGGGCGGCCTCGATGGCATTGATCTCGGTCTCGATGCGGTGGAGCGCCGGGACGCCGCCCTCGGCGAACATCAGCAGCGGGGTGGCGCTGTGCGACTCGGCAACCTGCTGGTGCAGGAAGCCGATCGATGCCCCGTTGGGCAGGATGACGCTGCCGGCATCGGGACTGCATTCCCCCGAGACGATCGTGGCCACGGTGGATTTGCCGGTACCGTTGGGGCCGACGACACCGGCATGCTCTCCGGTGTTGATCCGGAAGCTGGCGTTCTGTAGCACGACCTGTGTGCCGAAACGCTTGCTGACATTCTGGAAATCAATCATCGCGCCATTCCGGTCAGACCGACATCATCTCGGTTTCCTTGGCCTTGGCTGCGTCGTCGATCTTGCGGATGTAGTCGTCGGTCAGCTTCTGGATGGCCTTGAGTGTCTCGTCGCGATCATCCTCCGTGGCCTTGCCGTTCTTCTCCAGGGTCTTGATGTGCTCGTTCGAGTCGCGGCGCACGCTGCGGACGGCGATGCGGCCATCCTCGGCCATGCGCTTGGAAAGCTTGGTCATTTCCGTGCGGCGCTCCTGGTTAAGCTCCGGGATCGGTATGCGGATCACGCGCCCGTCGTTCATCGGCGTCACACCGAGATTGGCACCCAGGATGGCCTTCTCGATCGCGCCGAGGGCGGTGGGATCGTAGGCGTTGATGACGAGCAGCCGCGACTCGGGGGTCGAGATGCCTGCCAGTTCGCGCAGACGCGTCATGGTGCCGTAGTAATGGACCTGGATATTCTCGACCAGCGCCGGTGATGCCTTGCCGGTGCGCAGCCCGGAGAACTGCTCGCGTACGAACTCAAGCGACTTCTCCATCTTTTCTTCCGCCTCAAACAGGATTTCCTGCGTGTTTTCCATGGTATTCCCCTTCTATGCTGTAACCAGTGTGCCGACATGCTCGCCGCAGACGACACGTTCGATAGTGCGTTCCTCAAAGAAATCAAAGACGATGATCGGGATGCGGTTCTCCATGCAGAGCGAGAAGGCCGAGGCGTCCATGACCTTGAGCGAGCGCGTCAGCGCCTCGCTGTAGGTAATGGTGTCGAAGCGTTTGGCATCGGGGTTTGTCTTGGGGTCGGCAGTATAGATGCCGTCGACCTTGGTGGCCTTGAGCAGGGCGTCGGCACCGATCTCGCTGGCGCGCAGGGCGGAGGCGGTGTCCGTGCTGAAGAACGGGTTGCCGGTACCGCCGCCGAAGATCACCACGCGGCCCTTCTCGAGGTGGCGCAGCGTGCGGCGCAGGATGAACGGCTCGGCCACGCTGGTCATGGTGATGGATGTCTGCACGCGCGTCTCGAGACCGATATGCTCCATGGCGTTCTGGAGGGCGAGGGCGTTCATGATGGTGGCCAGCATACCCATGTAGTCGCCGCAGGAGCGGTCGATCCCGCGCTGGGCACCGCTGAGACCGCGGAACAGGTTGCCGCCGCCGACCACGATGGCCACCTGGACGCCCAGTTCGGTCACGCTCTTGATCCGCTGCGCCACGGCGGCGAGGGCGGTGGGGTCGATGGCCAGGCGCTTATCGGCGCTCTGGAGGGTCTCGCCGCTGAGTTTGAGCAGGATACGCTTGTATTTGAGGGCGGGGGCAGACGATGGCATGGTGGAACCTCCTGAAAATGTTGCCGGCAGCTTATCGCAAAGGCGGGTCGCCGACAATAGAAAAAGGGGGGTATTTTTTGTCGACGCTGCCAGCGCCGCGTGGTAATCGTGATGCAGCCGAGGAAGCAAAGCGCGGCGGCGACACCGAACGGCCAGCGGCGGGCGATGGCGCGCAGGGCCTCGAGCATATCCGCGCGGTTTTCCATTTTCAGGAACAGGAAGGCAATCAATCCGCCGGCCAGTGCAAGTTGCAGCAGCGGCAACCAGAGGCGGCGGCTACGTCCGGGCGGCATGCAGGACCTCCCGCAGCGTCTCGCGCAAATCGAATTGCTGCTGCCAGCCGGTATCCCGGTTGATCAATGCCGTATCCAGCAGGGGGGTCCGGTCAGTGGGACGGAATTTGGCGGGGTCCACCTCGATGTGCGGGGACACGCCGGCGATCTCGGCGAGCGTCTCCAGGATCCAGCGCACCCGGACGCGGTCGGGGGCGGCCACGTTATAGGCCTTGCCCGCCTCGCCGGATTCGATCAGCAGGCGATAGGCGCGCACCACATCACGCACATCCATGAAGGATCGTTCACTTTCCAGATTGCCGACGTGGATCGTATGCTCCACGCCGGCGGCGAGGGAGGCGATCTGCCTGGCAAAGGCGGGCACGACAAAATCCGTGTTCTGTCCGGGGCCGGTGTGGTTGGCTGCGCGCGCGGTCATGGCATGCATGCGGTAGTCCTGCGCATAGGCCAGCGTCATCAGGTCGGCGGCCGCCTTGGACACGGCATAGATGCCGTTGGGGCGCAGAGGTGCGCTTTCGCCCAACGGCGTGTCCGCAGGCGGATTGCCGTAGACATAGGCGGTCGAGGCGAGCAGGAAACGGGCGCAGGGTGCCTTTTCGCGCAGTGCCTCCAGGATATGGGCGGTGCCCAGGATGTTCGTATTGAGCATGAGCTCGGGATGCAGGCGCCCGACGGGGGGAGAGGCGATGCCAGCCAGATGGATGCAGGCATCGGGAGCGATGGATTCCACCGCTTCCATGACGGCGGCGCCATCGGTGATGCTGCCGATCACCATCTGCTTGACGCCATCGGGGGTGTTGCCTGCCGCGATATCGTACCCGGCCACCTGATGGCCGGCAGCCAGCAACTCGCGGGTCAGGAAGTGACCGACAAAGCCACCAATGCCGGTAATAAGGACAATCATGGGAATGGCACCTGCCGGTTATGAAAGACAGCAGGCTCCCCGATCAGAATCGGGAAGCCTGCTGTGAATGCTTACACCATTGAACGACCGGACATCATGCGCGACCGTGCGCGTGCCGACTTCCGCCGTTTTTTCTCGCTGGGTTTCTCATAGTAGCGGGTGGCACGCAACTGCTTCATCATGCCCTCCTTGTCCATGATCTTCTTCAGACGACGAAGGGCGCGTTCGACGGCTTCCCCCTTCTTCAACTTGATTTGAATCACTGCTTAAATCACCATCCCTTCGCGACCCGGGCGCGTTGTTAACGTTGCTCCCGTCGGTTCGTATGGCGGGGAAAACTACGGGAAGACGGTA
>CAZZBA010000332.1:0-4800 GCA_964652765.1 uncultured Victivallales bacterium
CGTAGGTGCCGTCACCGTTGAGCTCGATGGCCTGATTCGCGGAGGCGGTCTCTCCAGAGACCCCGGGCAGGTCTGCCGTGGCGGCTTTTGTCCTCGAATAGGCGCCAGCGTTGAACGTCCAGCCGGAGAACTGGGTAGTGAATTGGGTGCCGCTGGTGAGCAAGGGGCTCTGCCAATTCTCGTTGACGAGGGTCACAATATAAACCGTCCACTGCGCATAGAGCGTGGTGTCTCCGCTGATGGTAAGGGTATCATTCTCAACGTAGCTGTCGCCACTGCCATCCGCCTGCGTGTTCCAGCTCGCAAAGGTGTAAGCAGGACGACTCAGCGTACCGGCACCCAGAACGGTTGCCTCGGCGTCCGCGGCGTAAAGCGCAGGATCAACCGGAGCTTCGCCGCCATCGCTGCCATTGCCGTTGTAGGTGACAGAATAAGTGGGATAGCCCAACCAATGCGCATACAGAGTGTGAGCGCCAGCGGTGGACACGATCGTGGCAGCCGCTACCTCAACGCCACCCTCGGCCGCCGTAAACCAGCCATTGAAGGTATCGGCCGCTTTTGTCGTCGTCGCCAGCGCACCATAGGTGGAGCCAAACACAACATCCTTGGTTCCCGGAACGGGTGCATCCCCGCCGTTGGCATTGAACGCCACCGTATACGTGTTCGCCGACCATTGCGCGTGGAGCGTATGGTCTGCGAGCGCGGTAACGGTCGTTCCGGACGTGACCTCCGTACCGCCCTCGGCCGCCGTGAACCACCCCGAGAAGGTGTGGCCGGCACGCGTCGTCGTCGCCAATGCACCGTATGTCGATTCGTAAGTCACCGGCGTGGTTTCCGGGGACGGCGTTGTCCCGCTGCCAGCATCGAATGTCACCGTGTACACGCTGGGAGACCACTGCGCGTAGAGCGTGGTCTCGCCCGTGATATTAAAGGTGCCGGCCGGATTGTAGCTCGATCCGTTGCCATCCGCCTGCGAGTTCCAGCTCGCAAAGTTGTGGCCCGTGAGACTCAGCGTGCCGGCACCCGGAACGGTTACCGGGCTGCCCGAGCCGTATAACGTGGAATCAACCGGCGCTGCGCCGCCATCACTGCCATTGCCATTGTAGGTAACGGAATAGAGGGTCACGCCTGCCCACTGCGCATACAGCGTGTGAGCGCCAGCTATGGATACGATCGTGGCAGCCGTTACCTCAACGCCACCCTCGCTAGCCGTAAACCAGCCCAGGAAGGTATCGCCCGATTTTGTCGTGGTCGCCAGCGCGCCGTAGGCGGCATCGTACGTCACCGGCTTGGTTTCAGGAACAGGCGTCGTCCCGCCGTTGGCATCAAACGTCACCGTGTATTCGTTCGGGGTCCACTGCGCATAGAGCGTGGTGTCCGCGGTAATGTTGAACGTAGCGGTCGGATTACGGGTGATTCCATTGCCATCCGCCTGCGTGTTCCAGCTCGCAAAGCTGTAGCCAGTGCGACTGAGCGTGCCGGCGCCCAGAACGGTTACGGTGCTGCCCGAGGCGTAAGACGTGGAATCAACCGGAACAGCGCCGCCATCGCTGCCATTGCCGTTGTAGGTAACGGTACTGGGCGGAATCAGGCTGAGATGCACGTTATCGATGAACAGCCCTCGTGACCCACTCGATGCTATTCGCAAGCGGATTGGATTGCCTGGCGTCACTCCGGCACCCGAAAAGGCGCTGGCGGGGATGGTGTAGCTGAAGGTCAGCCTGGGATCAGCCTGATAGCTGGTGCCCACAAGCGTGGAGTAGAGCGGCACTGAGGTCTTATTCGGCGCACTCATGTTCTCGCCCGGCGCCCAGAGCACGGTGCCGTCCTGTTCGAGGAGGCTTGGACGAACGTAGCGCTGCGACTCCCCGCTCCACGCCTGGGGCGAGGCGTTGAGCGTCAGGGTGAACGTGTCCAACGAGGACCAATTGTGGGGGATGTTGTAGTGGATATATTCGGTTGTGTACTCGAAATTGACCACCCGGTTGTCAGTGGGGGTGGTGAGGGCGGTGTCGGTGCGCATCCCGTCTGCGGGGTATTTCTGGATCTTGCCACCGGAGACCGTCCAGTTGCCGAGGAGGCCTGCGCTAAGGGCGGTACCGCTCGCGATGAGCGGATCCTGGAAACGGGTGATCAAGAGGGTGTTCGCTGGTTCCGTCGGCGTGGTCGCGCTCTGCGAGGCGGACCAGGTGGTCGATACATTCTGGTCCAGGGATTTGTCGCGGGCCTTGGCGCGGTAGGTGTAGAGGGTGGCGGGATTCAGGTCTTTCTCCGTCCACGAGCGGGCGGCGATCCAACCACTGCTGGTGCCTTTGGTGACGTTCTCGAAATAGTATTCGACCCCGCTTGTATCGCTGGCGGTGTTGGCCGTCATAGTGATGGAGCGGTAGTCGGCGACCGTTGGCACCGTGGCCCAGGTCAGCGGATCGGGAGTCGGAGGCGTGAGGTCCCGGACAGGCGTAGTCGCAGTCTGCGAGGCCGACCATGTGGTGGACTGGTTCGCATTCGGGGACTTGTCGCGGGCCTTCACGCGGTAGGTGTAGGTGGTGTTGTAATCGAGGCCCGTCTGCGCCCATGCCCTGCTGGCCTGCCAGCCGCTGTTGGCGCCGCTGGTGATGTTCTCGAAATAGTATTCAACTCCATAGAGGTCGCCAACGTCGCGGGCGCTGCGGATCCTCATGCTGATGTCCCTGAAATTCGAAACCGTGGGCAGGACGTCCCATGTCAACGGGTCGGGTGCCGGAGCGGTGGTGTCCGCCGGGAGGGGCCCGAGGACGAGTGTGACGTTATTGATGTAGAGGCTCCGCTGTCCGCTTGCGTCGAGCCGCAAGCGGATTGGCGAGCCTGCCAACACACCGGCGCCCGAGAAGGCGCTGGCATTGATCTGGAAAAAGTACGTCAGCTCGGATGGGTAGTCGGTGAGGGCATTCATGTAGCTGTTGTAAAGGGGCACCGCCGTGGTCGCGTCCTGCGGCGCCTGCCAGAGGAGCGTGCCGTCCTGCTCACGAAGCTCCGGTCGGATGTAGCGCTGAAGAGTCCCGCTCCATGAAGCCGGGCTTGCCTCGATTCGCAGGTAGTAGGTGTCTGTGGCAGCCCAGTTGTGGGTGATGTTCCGCTCGCCGTAGGTGCCGTCACCGTTGAGCTCGATGGCCTGATTCGCGGAGGCGGTCTCTCCAGAGACCCCGGGCAGGTCTGCCGTGACGGCTTTTGTCTTCGAATAGGCGCCAGCGTTGAACGTCCAGCCGGTGAACTGAGTGGTGAATTGGGTGCCGCTGGCGAGCAAGGGGCTCTGCCAATTCTCGCTGACGAGGGTCGTCTGCGCGCCCGCGTTCAGGCACATTGACGCCACGGCGAAAGCCCCCGCGACTCTGATCGGTCTTGCTGAGCTCATGCTGTAACCTCCTTACTGATCGTCGTCACCCTTTATCGGACGCCATGATGTTCTACCGCCGATTCACCTCGCCCCCGCTCCGACTCATATCGCCACCTCATGATCGCGTGTGCTCTCTCTGCAATCCGCACTGCCGGGCAAACTGCCCACGCATCAGCCGACGCTTCTGGCTTTTACGAGTCCAAGGCCTATACCCACTCTTCAGCTTAATAGTAATCTATTTTGAATAATATTTCAACTGCACTTTTCGGACATTGACTATACCCATATCGGACATTCAACTTTATTCACCCCGACACGAGATCGGGGGGATCTCCAGCCGCCCACCGACCTTGTGTCGGTGGAGGCAAACGTTCCGTTGGGACGAATCACCTGGTGCATCCCGAGGAACGGCGTACTGTTTGCGGCCCTTACGGGCTACCGCGTTGCTAGGGACGGGGTGACACCCGTCCATCCAGGGGGAGGCTGCGCCGGGGGCCTTTCCTTTCGCGGCGGACGGTCTGGCAGCCCGTCCCTACCACTGGCGTTTTCCTGAAATAACCGTTGCGAAAACGACCGAATATGGTAATGATGGGGAATTTGAAAACGGTGTGCAAGCAAGGATGTTTATATGTCAGCTACGATCATTGATGGCAAGCAGGTTGCCGCGCAGATGCGCGAGGAGTTGAAACAGGAAGTCGCCGCCTTGCGCGCGAAGGGCATCGTTCCGGGCCTCGGGGTGATCCTGGTCGGGCAGGATCCGGCCTCGTCCTCCTACGTGTCGGCCAAGGAGCAGGCCTGCGAGGAAGCCGGCATCTACTCCGATGACAACCGCCTGCCGGCCGGAACGTCACAGGCAGAACTGATCGCGCTGGTCGAGCGCATGAACCGCGATCCGCGTATCCACGGCATCCTGGTGCAGCTTCCGCTGCCGAAGCACATCGACGAGGATGCCGTTATCGGCACGATCCGCCCTGAGAAGGATGTGGACGGCTTCACCCCGGCCAATGTCGGACGCCTCGTGATCGGCCAGGAATGCTTCATGCCCTGCACGCCGCACGGCGTCGTGCAACTGCTGGCCCGCAGCGGCGTCAAGATCAGCGGTGCGCATGTGGTCGTGGTCGGCCGCAGCAACATCGTCGGCAAGCCCGTGGCCAACATGCTGCTGCAGAAGCGGGAGCACGCCAATGCCACGGTCACGATCTGCCACACGGGCACGCGCGACATGGCCGCCTTCACCCGCCAGGCCGATATCCTGATCGTGGCCGCCGGCCGTCCGAACACCATCACCGCCGATATGGTCAAGGAGGGCGCGGCGGTGATCGACGTAGGCGTCAACCGGATCGAGGACGCCAGCAGGAAGAGCGGTTTCCGCCTGGTCGGCGATGTCGACTTCGAGGGGGTCAAGGCGAAAGCCTCGCTGATCACCC
>CAZZBA010000333.1:0-4145 GCA_964652765.1 uncultured Victivallales bacterium
GTTGGTCACCTGGTCGCCGCGCAGTTCCCTGCCGTCGGGGAACACATAGCGCGTATTCGAATTGCGGTACTTGTCGCGCGCGATATCCCAGGCGCTGCGCCCGGGGGCGATGATCATGGCTGCGTTGCCGTCGAAATGCGCGGCTGCCTTCGTTTGCTCGCGCGCCGTGCCGAACAGCGCCAGCGCCAGGTAGGGATCGGCATTGACCAGCCGCCCCACCTTGACATCCGGATCGAACAGGGGCTGCCGCTTGAGCCCCAGCTTCTCGCGCAACGAGCGGTCGGCAAACTGCATCCCGCAGCGCTTGCGCCCGCGATGCGAACGCCGATGCCAGCGGTTCGGCGCCCCGTAGGCCACCATTGAGTGCGGGATGACGTTCTGGTCCGGGATCCCGTAAGCCCCCTTCAACTGCTCCAGCAGCTCGCGCAAGGCGGTTATCTGCGCCCTGGTAATCGCGCGGTTGTGATAACCGGCCACTTCAACGCCGATCGCATAGTCATCCAGGCCGGTGAGTCCCTCCCACATGCTGCGCCCGGCGTGCATGGCCACGCGGCGGCGCTCAATCAGGCGATAGACAACACCGTCCGTATCGACCATGAAATGCGCCTCGCCATAGCGATACAGTTTCTCGAGCGACCCCTTGCCCGGCCCCTCGGTCGTGTGCAGCAGGATATAGCGCGTCTCGCGCCGCGCCTCGCGCTTCGTGTTCCACGGACTGTAGCGGTCCTTGAACTGCAGCGCCGCGACGGCCGTCTGCGCCACCAGCACGCCGAGCAGCAGCAACGGCAGCAGCACCCGCACAGACATCTTGTCAGCCATCCACCGCATCCCACTCCCCCGAATCCCGTCTATTTGACCAGCAGGCTTATCGCCGTCATCTCCGCCGGCACCGGCAGCCCCAGCAATTCCAGCACCGTCGGCGCGATATCCGACAGCTTGCCGTGCGGGACCAGTCGCCGCCCGGCGGCATCCTTCGCCACGTAGATGAACTCCACGGGGTTGAGCGTATGGCTGGTCTTGACCATGCCGGTCTCCAGGTCGATCATCTCCTCGGAATTACCGTGATCGGCCGTGATCAGCACATGCGCATCCAGCTCCAGGCAACGCTTGACCAGCCGCCCCACGCACTCGTCGACGATCTCGATCGCCTTGCGCGCGGCCTCGAACAGGCCGGTATGGCCGACCATGTCGCCATTGGCATAGTTGATGACGATGAACGCATACGGATTGTCCTGCAACCGAGCCAGGATCGCATCGGTCAGGTTGTAGGCCTCCATCTCGGGATGGCTGCCGAACGCCGAAGGGTCGAAGCGGCCAGGCACATCCACCTGGTCCTCGCCCGCATAAGGCGTGGTCGACTTGCCGTTGAAGAAACTGGTGACGTGGCGGAACTTCTGCGTCTCGGCAATACGCAACTGCCGCAGCCCCGCCGCCGACACCACCTCGCCGAGCAGGTTCTCCATGCCGCCTTCGGCATCCATGGCCCCCATCATGTACTCGGTGAACTCGTTGAAGTAGCGGGTCAGGCCAAGGAACGTGACCGCCGGACGGACCTTGCGCTTGCCGGGATAATCATCGGCCGTGAAGGCCAGCGCGAGCTGGATCGCACGGTCCTGGCGGTAGTTGGTGTGCAGCACGCAATCGCCGTCACGCATCCCCTCGTATCCCTCCATGCGGTACGGCAGGATGTATTCATCGACCATCGGCTCGCCGTCCGGCGTCTTGTCGGCGGCATACGATTCCTCGACTGCCTGCCGGATCGACGGCGCCACACGCCCCTCGCCGCTGACCAGGCAATGGTAGGCGATATCCGTCAACCGCCAGTTCTGCGAGCGGTCCATCGCGTAGTAGCGCCCCATCGCGGTGCCGATCGTGCATCCGCCGACATCCGCCATCACCAGTTCAAGCTTGGCGATATATTCCAACGAACTGCGGGGCGGCGTGTCGCGCCCGTCAAGGAACGGATGGATCACGATCGCGCCGCCGGGATACTCGCGGCGCGCCCGGCGCATGATCTTGAAAAGATGCTCCTGATGCGCGTGGACTCCCTCGTCCTGCAGCAGTCCCAGCAGGTGCAGCCGGCTGCCGTTGGCCTTCCAGTTGGCCACCAGCGATTTCCATTTCCCCGCTTCAAACAGCTTGCCGGTGCGCAGCCCGTCGTCGATCCGCTTCAGTTCCTGGATCACGATCCGGCCCGCCCCGATGTTCAGGTGGCCGACCTCGCTCGACCCCTGGTAGCCGTCGGGCAGGCCGACCGGCTCGCCCGAGCAATCCAGCGCTGTCCAGGGATACTGCGCCTTGTAGCGGTCGATGTTCGGCGTATCCGCCGCCATCACAGCATTGCCCCGCGCATCCTCGTTGATGCCCCACCCGTCCCGTATGATCAATACAACCGGTCTCATCCGTGCTTCCTTTCTATTGCCTGACACGTCCGCCTATTGAAGCCGAACCGGAGCCAATGAGCAAGACTATATGCAACCCACCCTTCAATCCGCGTGATTTTTTTACCAGAAATGTAATGACAAGCGAAACCATATGTGTAATATTTACACATCAAGCAAAGGAGGGAGGCTTTTCATGGCAATGGTAAAAACAAAAGACGGCAAGATCACGGGACGCCTTAAACTATCGACGTCCGAGCGTTTCGGGGCTCGGCTACGCCTCTGGCGCCGTGCCGAGGGACTGCCGCTCAAACGCGTGGCCCATGACCTGGATGTGTCGGTTTCGGTTGTCAGCCAGTGGGAACGGGGACTACGGTTCCCATCGGTCAAGAACCTGGACAGCATTGCGCAGTACATGGACATCCCGGTATGCAGCCTTCTGTACGAAGGCCAGAACGACTGCCCGCACAAGAAACGCGACGCGTAATGAAAACGCCCGCCGGACTCTCATCCGCGCGGGCGCTTTCTTATCCAAGGCCGTTACCTGGCTCAGGCATCCGGTGACTCGCTTTCAGTCTTTTTGGGCTTCTGATTCATCTTTTTACCGCATTCCTTGCCCTGCTTGCCATCGTGCTTGCGCATCCCCATCCCTTCAGGACGGGCATCCCGCAAGGTATCCAGGATGTCCTTTTTCGTCAGGTACTCTTTCCCCTTCAGCGCATCCAGATCCGCCAGCAGCTTGGCATAATGCGCTTCGGCCTTGGCCTTGCGCTCTTCCATGTCCTTGACCGTCTTCTTCAGGATCTCCTCGCGCTTGGCCTCATCCATCTCGCTGTTCTTCAGCCTCTCGCCTAGCATCTCCATCCGTTTCTCCATCTCGCTGGCATGAAACGCCGAGCGTTCCTCATGCTGCTTGACGCAATGCTCGCGCACCATGACCAGGGCCTTCTGAGCATCCTCCTCGGCGGCAACGGCTTCCATGAGCTGTTTGCGGGCTTCCTGGTGCTTCTCCATGCGCGCCTTCATCTGTTCCATGTGCTTTTCGCGCTCCTGATTCTTCTCGCCAGCACCTTCGCCCGGGCTGACACACTCGCCGGCGCCCTGCTCCTGCTTGCCTTTCCCCTTACCCTTGCACTGCCCCTTGTCCTGCCCCTCTTCTGCAAACGCCATCTGCCCGACCAGCAACCCCGCCGTGAGCATTCCCATCGTCCCGATCCTGATTCCTGCCTTCATACACAAGCCTCCTGTTTCAACATTTCCCGCCCCGCACCCTGCGCGAGCTCATGACACTAAGAACGCGGCGACACCCCGCATTATTGCAACGCTACCGGCGATTTCTCAATCATCGAGGAATTCGATCAGGTCACGATCCACATCCAACGCGACCGACTGTCCAATCAATTCCACATTCAGGCGCACCTGCGCCCTCCATCGCGTGGTCGCCAGGATCCCCTCGATACCGGCAAACGCCCCCGACGTGATGATGACCCGCCGCCCCTCACGGAAGGCGGCATCGGCCTCCAGCCTTGGATCCGTCTCCAGCGCCATGCGGATCTGCTCGAGGTCACGCACCAGTCCCGCTTCATCCTCGGGGTCCAGAACCCGGATCACGTGATTTGTCCGCTGCAGGAAGATCCGCTGATCCGGCTCGTACATGGCAAACAGATACCCGCTGAACAGCGGCTTATGCACCGTCACCTTGCGGCGCTGATAGATCTTGGTTTCCTCCCGCAGCGGCAGGTAATGTTCAATCCCGTTCGCCAG
>CAZZBA010000333.1:4155-4800 GCA_964652765.1 uncultured Victivallales bacterium
GCCTCAAATGTAAAACATGCCAGTTCATGGGCGCGCATCCTATCTGAACATCATGCCGATGACAAGCGCGCAAGACGCCCTCGCGATTTCAACTGGACAATCCGTCGTTCCGCTCTAAACTACTGCGCATGTTCAAACACTTGTCATTGGTCATGTTGCTCGGCGGGGTCTGCCTGCCGTCCGGTGCATCCCCGCTGCATCAGGCGGTCAGTGCCCGGGATATAGCAACCCTCGAAGGGCTGCTGGAATCACATGTCGGCAGCGCCCTCGACGCCGTGGTCGGCAATGGCGTCACTCCGCTGCACCTGGCCGCCGCCACCGACCAGGCCGATATTGCAACACTGCTGATCGCTCGCGGGGCCAACCCCGCCGCGACCAACAGCCTCGGTTTCACCCCGCTGCACTGGGCCGCCAGCCGCGATGGCGTCGAGACCATGCGCGTTATCATCGCTGGCGGGGCCGACGTCAACGCCAAGGCACGCAACGACATCACCCCCTTGCACTGGGCGGCCACCAAGAACGCCTCGTCCGCCGTGACGCTCCTGATCGAGGCCGGCGCCGACATCACCGCAACCACCGCCATGGGCTACACCCCCCTGCATCTGGCGGTGAAGAACAACCCCTACTGCGATTCCGCCGTGCTAC
>CAZZBA010000334.1:0-4794 GCA_964652765.1 uncultured Victivallales bacterium
GATCGGTTTCCGGCATACTTTCATGGTCGGCGGGGTCATCCTCCTGATGGGCGTTGTCATGGTGTGGAGGGGTATTCTCGATTGGAGGGTGGGAACGGCATTCCTGACAACTTTTGTGGCCATGTGTGCCGTGATCAGGCAACCGGTGGTTTTCAATCTTTTTTCCGGGGCTGTAGTTTTCTCGGCTGTTTTCATCGCTGGCGACCCCCGCACCACACCAGCGAGCAAAGGCGGACGATGGATGGCGGGGGTGATCGCCGGCGTGGCTAATGCCTTGATCCGCACCTATACATTCTATTCGGAAGGGATCGTGTTTTCATTTCTATTGGCCAATCTTCTCGCGCCGGCGCTTGATCGATGGGCCTTTACCTGGCGTGGATATTGGTTGATCTATCGCCGGCGCCAATTCAAGAAACGGCACATGCCTTGAGTCAAGCCGTCACCCTAAAAGATAATCACGAAGGGCGCAAAGGATGGAAAATGTCTTTTTCATCCTGGTCACGCCATAAGACACCGCCCTAAACAGGGGCGGTCTACAACGTCCAATGATGTAGGCCGGGGTTGCATCCCCCGGCGTATTAATAAGCCGCTCGCCGCGTAGAGGTTCAGGACGGCTTGATGAGCCGGAAAAGCGTCAAGTATCCCTGCCACTGTTCAAGAATCTCCGCCGTTTCCATTCCGCCCTCTAGAAATGCCTGGCGCAGGAGTCCGTGGCGGTTCTCGCCGATTTCAGGTTGATGAAAGAAAAGTTCCGCTCCACGCGATAGAAATCGACCCCATCCTGTCGTGGGCGTGTCCATATCCAGGACCACCAGCATTCCTCCAGGACAGAGGATACGGAAACTTTCTCGAACCGCTTGGACTTTTAACTCGAAGTCGACATGATGAAAGAAAAGCGCTGAGCAGGCTTTGTCGAAAGAGGCATCGGGGAAGGGCAGCTTTTCTGCTGCTGCCAGCTCGAAAGACACACTGGATGATGATCTCTTCTTGCGAGCTGTGTCGATCATGGCGGGTGCGGCATCGATGCCAATGATGTGACCACCTTGAGTGGGATCGAGTGATTGACCGATAAGCGCCGTTAAGACGCCGGTGCCGCATCCCACGTCGAGCACGTGATGATGGGGGGCAATGTTCAAGGTATCAATGATTTTCCGGTTGTAGATCTTTTCCCTGCCGAACAGAACGAACGGTTGAAGAAAATCGTACACACCGGCCGCATAATCGAGAGTGCGACCCCGGGTAAGGCGCGGGCGCGGAGTGGTCATAGCATTGCTCTCCGGGAAGGATCGGCCAGGTCGTGGAGATCGAGGCGATGCATCAGGAGTTCGATGGCACGAGTCGTTGCGCCATCCATGCCGGTGAGGCCGTGAGTCGCCAGCTTTCTAAATGACTCCTGCAGATAATCGGAAGCGCGTTGAGCGGCATAGTAGGTCATTTCCGGGAAGCGGTTGTACCAACGCGAATCAAGTGCAGGCGACTTTTCGTCAAGGGATTCAAGGCGTTTGAAATTGGCATCGGCATCGGGCGCATGAAAGAGAAGCGAAAGGAGATAATTTACTTTGCGCTGCTGGTAATCGCGGGCCATATCGCGGATATCATCGAGAATTTGGCATCCCAATCCAAAATCCAGCATGGCTTGTTTCAATCCCGCCAGGCGGTTACGATTGACTTGTGGTTCAAAAAGTTCAGGCCCCAGGAATGCCACCTGGAACAGTGAGCCGGTCTTCAATGGGTGGAGTTCGCGCAGAACCGTTTTCGGTAGCGGCCACTCTTTTAACCCGCCTTCTTCCATCCCTTCCTCGGCGGCGCTGGGGAACAGGATGGTCAATGTGGCATGAGCTAGGCGGCTTGCTTATAAAAAAAAAAAAGTGTTTTCCATTATGGCGGCATCGAGCAGATCCTTGAGGATGCGATCGGCCAGCATGATGGCGATAACCTGCCGCATGACACGGGAAGAACCGTTCATAACGAGGGGAAGAGTCGCCTTGTCTTCTTCATCGAGAAGGTTGTCGGCACTGGTTACCCAGGTGCGGAACAGGTGATTGATGGCGCAGTATAAGCGGCGGCGCGGCCGGGGTACATCGAGCAGGATCAACACGGTGATAAAGAAGCTGGAAAAGAGATTGTTTTCAACGGTGCAGGCATTTTCAGGAAGGGGCCCCAACGCGACGGAAAACGCGGGCGATCCATTCAATGGTTTTTCAGCAAAGACCCTTTCGGCGCCTTTCCATACCGTCCGGATGGCTTCACATTGCTCCTCGCAGGCCTGCTTGAAAATCGGGATATTGAGAAGGACATTCACGGTTTTTCCCCTTCCGGAGAACAGGAGGTCAGGACCGAAGTGAGAAGCGGCATAAAAGGTCCGCGCCGTCCGATATGTTTGACGAGGAAATAGGGCGGTTGGCTTGTGAGCCAGAAATTAATGGTGGGGCGGAAGAGGGGGATTTTGATGGTGGCCATGACTTTGGTACAGATAAAGGTCCCTGCCGGCACAGTCACGGATTCATTCGTTAGTGTTTGGATGTGAACTCCAATGGTGTGTTGTGAGAAATCGGCGACAAAAACATCCTGGGTTTTAATGCCGGCGGCCAGCATGTGACGGGTTGCAAGAACCAGGGAGGAGTCGACAACAAGGGGCATATTGGTTGGGTAATCATCGGATACGGTTTTGATTTTATCGCCGATCCGCCGCTCCATGGAAACACTATCTCCCTGCGGGATAATCGTCCAGCGGGTTATGGCGCTTTCATTGCTGGAGATGGAACTTTTTTCTGCCCGGCGAATCCAGCCGTTGCCGGCCAGTTCCAATACCATTGTTTCGGTTTCACAATGGCGATGCGTTGTTGACCGACAAAAGGTTGTCGTGTTCGAAGTACTCAGATGTGCGTCGATTGTTTCGCGGATAACGTCCGGTCGTTTCGCATCAAAGGCCGTATAGGAATAATGCTCTTCCGGAAGAAAGGGTATCGGCGCGGAACCATTGGCTCTTCCCAGTGCAGCTAAAGAAACAAATCCTGCTAAAGTAACCGCACCCAAAAAAACGTGTCGTACGGAAAACATCGCAGCATTTTGAAGGAAAGGCGTGCCCCATGCCAGTTCATTCGAGCAGAGACTCATGCGCCAAGCGGCACAGGTCCTTAAGCAGGTCGAGGAGAACAAGTGTCACGTCTTCACATTTCACGCTTCTGATCAACGCGACACTATCCGTCGCCGGCACCTCGCCCACTTGAAGAACCGTGCCCTCTGTCATGGCGCCACGAATAGGGCAACAGGTTCAAGCGCGTTCAGCCGGAAGAACCTTTTTTCGTTTGCCCTTCGGGGGGTGGTAGACTACGCTTTTTGCTGAGAGTATTGGCTGGTGCCAATTCTCTCAGGTGCCCGCCCGCTGCGGTCACCTGAGCAGTTACATACAGAGGGGGCAATGCGAATGCGTACAACAGGCGCGCCTTACATGGTTCGGAGGGTTCTACTGTCAGTCTTGTTCATCGTGGGAATCGTCGCCCGCGAAGGGTCGGCGGAGCTATCCTTCCAGGTCGAAAACCTGACTTGGAACGAGTACCTGGAGGGCAACAGCATTCTAGAAGAGCGCGGCAACCTTTATGGAGTCTACTTCCAGACTGTCGCGTCTCCTCAATGGCTCATGTGGCTCAAAATTGGTGGTTTCATGGGGGAGACGGACTATGAAGGAATGACCATGGACGGTGCTCCTGCCGAAACAACGGTAAAGTACTGGGGGCTAGAGTGCGTTGGCGACCTCGGCATCAAGAGCGTTCAACTCTCGAAACCGGTCGCCTTGACACCTTTCGTAGGCCTCAGATTTAGGGGCTCGACCCGCGACATTCAAGATACCGACACCTCCGTTGGATACAAGGAGTCATGGAGCATGTTTTTTGCGCGCGGCGGTCTGGATTTGACTCGGAAGGCGAATAACTCGTCCGCATATGTGCATGGCGGAGTCCAGATTCCCTGGACTGCCGAGAAAATGGATCTCACCCGGCTGCATCTTCAGAACACCACCCTTGGCCCGAAGGGCAAGGTGTCGTGGTTCGGCGAGGCTGGGGTGGCGTTCCAGCGCATCGACATCGCCGTGTTCTACGAGGAATTCCGTTTTGACCCCTCCGATACCGAGATGATCCTCTCGAGCACGGGGAGGAAAGTCCCCATCTACCAACCCCAGTCAACTGCCAAGATCCTAGGGGCTCGGGTCGGACTGTCGTTCTGATCGCCACGGGGCGGGCGCGTCAACCGTTGGAGAACAAGTGTGGAGAACAAGTGTCACCCTCACTGCGTGAGGATGGAACGGGGACGTTATAGGCAACATATTGTTGCAGAGACTCTTGTGATGAAAGTGCCACAGGACGATCGCGGGGCAGCCCTTAGAAGATAGAAACAGGTTTCTCCGTCCCGCCCGTTGACTTCCACCCCACCCTCTGGTATCAGGATCCACATGGAAATCACCCAAGCACGCGAAATCATCCGCGCCCTGGCCGACGGCCGGGATCCGGTCACAGGCACGCCCTTCCCGCCGAACAGCCCCTACCAGCAGGCCGACACCGTCCGCGCCCTCTTCCTTGCGCTGGAGGCGCTGAACAAAACGCCGCGAACGAAGAAGGAACCCGCCGAACCTCGTCCCGTTGATCCAAACAAGCCCCAGGCCGGCGCGAAATGGACTGCGGAAGAGGAAGACAAGGTGATCGTGGCCTACACGGAGAAGAAACCGATCGCGGAGATCGCCGCCACCCACGGCCGCACCCCCGGCGCCATCACCTCCCGCCTGGTGAAACTCGGCCTGAT
>CAZZBA010000335.1:0-4757 GCA_964652765.1 uncultured Victivallales bacterium
CGGGAAAGAATCTGCAGGTTGGCGAACTGTAAAAGTGAGAACTCTTCCCCAGGAGATGAAAATGCGAAGAATCGTGATGTCTGCATTGGTCCTGGCGACATGGACGCTGATGGCCGAGTCCGGTACGATCAACGCCTTCGGCCTGACGCCGGCACGGCAAGAGGCTATCGTGGCTAGGCACAAGGCGGTGTTCACCGCCCCGCCGAAGAACACTCCGTCGAATTCCGCCGTGGACGCCCCCCTGCTGGGCAACGGCGATACTCTGGTTGCGTTCGCCGGCGGACCGGCGAAGCTGCAGTTCTATATAAACAAGAACGACCTCTGGATCATGAATCGCGAGAGACGCTCCCACCCTGCGCCGCTGGCGCGGCTCGACCTCGATCTGCCCGACCTGCAGGGCGCCTCGTACAAGGTCGAACAGGATCTGCTCCGCGCCGTGACCACGGGAAACTTCGCAAAGGACGGCAAGACGCTTACGGTCGAGACGGCCGTTGCAGCGACGGAAAACCTGCTGTGGGCAACGCTATCCGCGGAGGGCGGCGCCATCACAGGCCGGGCGACCCTCTTTCTGCCGGCTCAAGACGTGGCCGAGACAACCGCCGCGAAACCGGAGGACGCGGCGGGAGTACAGGCGGTCGAACGGCGATTCGAGGAGGGCGTCATGACGCCGGCCGGCGCAGCCTGCGCGATGCGCGTACTCGGCGGCAATGGCGAATTCACCGTCACTCCCGGCAAGCCGGTCATCATCATCGCGGCGGTATGCAGCCGCTTTGACAGGGAGGATTTCCGGGCCGCCGCGGTGAACCGCGCGGCCGCGTTCACCGGCAAAGATCTGCTCGCAGTGGCGGCATCACATGAGTCCTGGTGGCGTGATTTCTGGGGCAAGTCGTTCGTCGAGATCCCTGACAAGGTGCTAGAGCAACGCTACTATCTTTCCCACTACGTCATGGCCAGCGCCAGCCGCGTGCTGGATTTCCCTCCGGGCCTAGTCGGGTGGGTGACAACCGAAATTCCCTCATGGTACGGCGATTACCATTTGAACTATAACCACGTTGCCCCGTTCTACGGCCTCTATGCCGCGAACCACATCGAGCAGGCTGATCCGTGCCATGGTCCGATTCTCGACGCCATCGGCATGGGTCACGACTGGAGCCTCACGCACTGCGGCATCAAGGACGGGATACTGCTGCCGGTTGGCATCGGCCCGAAAGGCAGCATAGCCTTTGCGGTGCTTCTCGACCAGAAGAGCAACAGCGCTTATTCCTGCGTGCCGCTCGCGTTCCGCTGGTATGCCACGTACGATCCGGACTTCGCCCGCAGGGCCTACCCCTTCATCCGCGACACCGCCCGGTTCTGGGAGAAGTGGCTCAAGCTGGAGCCTGCTTCGCCTGCGGAGGAAAAGCCGTCCGACGGGCTTTGCAGGCCCGGGAACGCCCGCTACGTCATCTACAAGGACGCCATCGAGGAACGTTCCGGCGAGGACGTGAACTCGATTCTCTCAATCGGGCTGGTGAAGCAGGTGATGAACCTGGCCATCGACATGAGCACAGAACTCGGCGTGGACGACGACCGCCGCGCAAAATGGGCGGACATCCGCTACCGCCTGAGCGAATACCCGGCCTGCACGGTCCGCGACCTGCCGGCGCAGTTCTGGCCCAAACACATGCCGCAAACGGACGAGACGCTGAATCTCCAGATCTTCCGCTACACGGAGAAAGGCATGCCATGGTGCGAGGCTAATACGATGGGCATCCAGCACATTTACCCTGCCGGCGGTGTTGGCCTCGACAGCAAACCGGAACTCCTCCGGCGGGCCCGGAACCAGGTCAGGGTGATGCACCGGTGGATTGACGTTAACGGCATGAACAGCTTCTACGCCGCCGCGGCGCGAGTCGGATACGATCCAACGGTCATTCTCAAGGAAATGCGCTTCATGCTCGGACAACTGGCCCTGCCCAACGGCATGATTGACGGCAATCCCCACGGCATGGAACACCAGAGCATTGTTCCCAACGCCATCCAGGAAATGCTCCTGCAAAGCCACGAAGGCGTCATCCGTTTCTTTCCCTGTTGGCCGAAGGAGCAAAACGCCCGCTTCGGGACCCTCCGCGCCCGTGGCGCCTTTCTCGTATCGGCGGAATTAAAAAGCGGCGAGGTGAAGTATGTGAAGATCCACAGCGAGAAGGGGCGGGACTGCACGCTGGTCAACCCGTGGCCGGGCAAGGCGATTCATGTCTATCGCGACGGCAAGAAGATTGAGACCCTCAACGGCGAACGGGTCGTGCTGAAGACGGGAGCCGGCATGACAGTCATCCTGGGGCCAGAAAGCGTGGGGTTTGACGCGCTCCGCGGCCGCATTGGAGTCACGGGTGACTCGCAGCGTAAGATGTCCCCAGCCACACCGGCGGGGACGACTTACTATGTGGACTCGCTGGCGGGGATGATTCAGCCGACGGGAGAGCGGCGGCGCCATGGCGCTCGCTGGAACGGGTCAATCGCCAGATATTCGCCCCTGGCGATGTCATCCTGTTCAAGGCGGGCTGCCGCTGGCAGGGCCAGTTGCGGCCTCAGGGCTCCGGCAGCGAAGGCCGTCCGATCCGTATCGATCGCTACGGCGAGGGGACATTGCCAGTTATTGACATGGGGGCAGCCACCGGCGCGGCGGTCCAGTTGTCGAACCAGGAGTACTGGGAGATCCGCCATTTGGAGATCACCAGCGGCACGCCCCCGGCTGGGGATCACCGCCAGGCATCTCGTGCTCGGATCCGGCACCGGCCGCGTGTTCCGCCACATTGTCGTCGGCGACTGCCATCGTCTGGACACCTACTCGCAGCCGTATTCGACTTGGTTTCCCGGCGTCCGTTGGAAGTTGGACCGCTAACGAACGAAATCGGCAACCATCAACCTGAACCTGGTAACCACTATGCGATTTTTCTCAACTCTGCTCTTAGCCTTCGGCCTGATCGCCGGCATTGCCGCCAGAACTTGCGCTGCCCCTCTGGAATGCCCCAGCCCGGATGGCTCGGCACGCTTGCTCCTGACCACGGATGCGGAAGGCCACCTGGTCTATTCCGTCCTCTCTCGCGGCCAACCGCGGCTGGAACTCGCGCCGGCGGGCGTGATCATTGACAACGCCGAATTCGGCGCCGGCATCACGTTGGGAACGCCAAAGACCCGTGTCATCTCAGAGGTTTTTCCCTGGCGGGGCAACAAGACCCTTGCCACCAACCACTGCCGGGCTTCCGAAATTCCCGTGCAGTCTCCGGCCGGCAACTGGACCCTGGAGGTGCGGGTCTTCAATGATGGCGCAGCCTTCCGCTACCGGATTCCCGGTACCGGCGCCCGCCGCGTGCAGGGCGAATCCACCCGCTGGCGGCTTCCTCCGGAAGCCACGGTCTGGTTCCAGACCGACACCGGCGCTTACGAGGGCGTGTACCAGTCGGCCCGTGCGGACCAAGTGCCGCTGGAGGAGGAAGTGCGGAAGAAGAAGCGCGCCGTCCATCTCGGCCCGCCTCTCACCGCCGTCTTCGCCGACGGCACCTTCGGCCTGATCAGCGAGGCCAGTCTCGTTAACTACAGCGGACTGACGCTGCGTCCCGAGGGCGGCGCCCGGTTTCTCGCGGCCTTTCAGGACGACCCGGATGGCTGGTCGCACGACGGTCCCCTGGTTTCGCCCTGGCGGGTCATCGTGCTGGCCGGGGATCTCAACGCCCTGGTCAACAGCGATGTCATCGCGGCCTTGTGCGATCCGCCCGATCCCAATCTCTTTCCTGCGGGTCTTCACACGGATTGGATCAAACCGGGCAAGGCTCCTTGCACCTGGATGGTCTACGGGAACGACGGCGCCCAATGGGACCGTCAGAAGTGGTTTGTCGATGCCGCGGCTGCCACCGGCAGTGAATACCTGTTGGTGGACGCCGGCTGGCGCACGGAAAAGTGGGGCTGGCTCAAGGACGGCGGCGATCCGTGGGCGCGGGCGACCGAACTGTGCCGCTACGCCGCCGAGCGACAGGTGGGGATTGTCCTGTGGCACGCCTATCCTGAAGGACGCGACGACGGCCCCGGATTGACGACCGTCGAGGCGCGAGAAGAACTCTTCCGCAATTGCCGGAAAGCCGGGGTGAAGGGGGTGAAGATTGATTTCTTCAACTCCGAGAGCAAGGCGGTCATCCAGGCCTACGAGGACCTGGCCCGCCGCGCCGCTAAGTATCAGTTGACGATCAACTTTCACGGCGCCAACAAGCCCACCGGCGAAGCCCGCACTTGGCCCAACGAGATCACTCGCGAAGGCATCCGCGAACAGGAATATGTCCTCTGGGGTTCCCTGCCTCTGCCGCACTATGGCGCGCTGCCGTTCACCCGCATGGCGGTCGGCCACGCCGATTTCCTTCCCGGCTACGTGCAGCCTCGTTTCCTCAAGAACACCACCGTCGGCTTTCAGATGGCCTGCGTCGTGGTGTTCAGTTCCCCGTTTCTGTGCTGGCCGGACAACCCTGAAGCCTACCTGAACAGTCCGTTGCTCCAGTTCGTGCGCACCGTGCCGGTCACATGGGACGAAACCCGCATCCTGCCCGGATCCGCCATCGGTGACACCGTGCTGATGGCCCGGCGCAAAGGCGCCGAATGGTACGTGGCCGCGCTCAACTGCCGCGCCGAAGAGCGCACCTTGCACCTGGATCTCTCCGGCCTGGACGTTTCCGGCAAGGAGCTGACCCTTTACCGCGACGGCCCCGCCAAAGCCGCCTGTCAGATCGAGG
>CAZZBA010000336.1:0-4752 GCA_964652765.1 uncultured Victivallales bacterium
TGAGAGGCAGTTCGGATGTGGAGCGCGCTCTTGCATTGGGGAAGCGCAAATGGTAGACGTACTCCGAGGAGTGGTGGTGGCAAGGGCGCGCGGGTGTGTATCACACCCAATTGCGCAGATCAGCCATAGAAGTTTCGGCTGCCGAAAGGCCGCCGTCTCTTCGCGCCGGTGGCCTTTCGGCATCCGGCCTCAACGAAAGCTTTTAGCTTTGCTTTAGCCATGAACGCACCACCACTCTTCATTTCTTTCTCTGGCCCGGATACATACCTCCAAGCATTGTCTCCGCAACTGCGCACACAATTCGGGGACGAAATACTCCACCTCGCTAGACAGGGGTTACCCCCTGTTGTCTCTATTCGGTGCCTCGCCCCACTCTTTGGGTTCAGCAGTGAGTTTATTGGCGCAATGGTTCGACGACCGGGCCGGTACTACCGGGAATTCCCGATTCGGAAAGGGCGTCGCAGTAAGCGTATCATACAGGCTCCCCGTGTGGCTCTAAAAGTCATCCAGAAGTGGTTTGGTCACCACTTGGCCTTAGTCTACCAGCCACCGGATTACGTCTACGGGTTCGTGGCGGAACGATCCGCACCTCAAGCCGCCAAGATCCACTGCGGTGCCACTTGGGTTCTCTCATCTGACATCAAGGATTTCTTCCCAACCACCTCCAGACATGCTGTTGTGACCGCACTTTGCGATCTCGGCTACTCGCATCACGGGGCGGATCTAGCTGCATCACTCTGCTGCTATAGGGAATGTCTTGCTCAGGGCTCACCAGCCAGCCCGGTTCTGTCAAATCTCGTTTTCAGAGCCGCTGATGCAGAGCTTGAAGCCCTGGCGAGAGAGGTGCGGTCCAGTTACACGCGGTACGCGGATGATGTCGTCTTCTCTGGCACAGGAGAGCCTCCGTCGGAACTAAGCGAGCGTGTCAGAGCGATCATCGAAAGGCACGGGTGGCAGATTGCTGACAAAAAGCAGCGTCTGGATGTTCTGCCGCGGCGCCTGAAAGTGCATGGCCTGCTGGTTCATGGATCCGCACCTCGCCTTACCAAAGGCTATCGGAACAAGATTCGCGCGTTCAAACACCTGATAGAAGCCGGGAAGGTGAAAGATGCCGATATCGCTCGCTTGAAGGGCCATTTAGCTTACTCAAAGTCGGTTAACGCTCTCAGTTAACGGCTAAAGTGTGGCATAATCTGGGGCTGGCATTCCTTCCGCGCGGCATTTGTCACACGGGCGCTGGGGGCCGGGATGCCGGAGGAATTGGTCCGGCGCGTGACAGGCCACACGGCTGTTGACGTCATGCGTCGTCACTACTTCAGACCGGGCCGTGAGGAGTTTCGTCGGGAATTCGAGAAGGCCATGCCACAGCTGATGATGAACGGGGCTAAATCGCGTAATGAGCAGTTGCGGGAGATCATCGAGCGCGTTACTCCGAAGACATGGAAGCGGGATAAGGCACGACTGTTGGCGCTCTTAGACGGAAAGGTTTGAGGCAAGAATGAGAGTTATTACTTATGACAGACGGACGTTATTTGACTGTGTGACTCTGCGCATAATTGGAGACAACGGAATCGTCAGAGAGAATGGCTGCGTTGGCTTTCATTGTGGTCGATGCCTGAAAGTTCTGATACTTTCGCCGAGTGCGAATTGAGATTAATGCCTGCAATGTTGGAGTGGATAAAATGTAGGGGTCGGGCCGGAACAGGTGTGTGGTGTGAGTTGACGTGAATATTCATGAATGTGACCCTTCAAGAACTGAAGTCCCACCTTTGGAACTGCGCGGAGATACTGCGCGGGAGCGCCGTGGACCGCACCGACTGGAAGGCGTATATCCTGCCTTTGCTGTTCTTCAAGCGCATTTGTGACGTTTGGGATGAGGAGACGTCCGAAGCCGCCAAACTCTACGGCGATGTTGACCCGGTAGATTTTCCTGAAGTACACCGTTTTACCGTGCCGTCCGGGTGTCACTGGCGGGACGTACGGGAGACCCCGGCTAACATCGGTGCCGCCCTTTCGCGCGCCATGCGTGAGATCGAACGGGCGAATCCCGACACACTATACCGCGTCTTTGGCGCGGCGGACTGGGGCAATCGCGAGATGCTGACTGACGGGATTCTGAAGGACCTCATTGAGGGGCTTTCAGAGGTCGGGTTGGGCAACTCGGCGGTCAGTACAGATATCCTCGGCGATGCTTATGAATACCTGATCGGGAAGTTTGCCGATATCACCAAGCGGAAGAAGGCCGGGGAGTTCTACACCCCGCGCAGCGTGGTGCGGATGATGGTGGACATCCTGGACCCGAAACCGGGCGACAGTATCTACGACCCGGCCTGTGGGACCGGCGGCATGTTGCTTGGGGCTATTGAGCATGTGAAGCAGGCCGGCGGCGATCCGCGCACGTTCTTCGGGAAGATCCACGGCCAGGAGAAGAACCTCACGACCGCGGCCATTGCCCGAATGAACCTGGTGTTGCACGGCATAGAGGACTTCAAGATCGTGCGTGAGGATACCCTCCGCAACCCCGCGTTCACCGATTCCAGCACCGGGGGGCTCTCCACGTTCGATTGCGTCATTGCCAATCCCCCATTTTCGCTAAAGGAATGGGGCCGGGAAATCTGGGAATCTGACCCCTGGGGCCGTGCCGTCTTTGGGATTCCCCCCGACAGTTACGGTGATTACGCGTGGGTGCAGCACATGGTGGCGTCGATGGCCGCGCGGACAGGTAGGATGGCCGTGGTTCTGCCGCAAGGCGCATTGTTCCGCAAGGGGGCTGAGGGCGAGATTCGGCGGAAACTCCTGGAACAGGATATGATCGAGGCGGTGATCGGACTGGCCCCCAACATTTTCTACGGGACGGGTCTGGCGCCCGCCGTCGTGATCCTGCGGCGGACGAAACCGTCGGCACGCAAAGGTAAGGTTCTGATTGTGGATGCTTCCAGCCTGGTGCGTGAAGGTCGGGCCCAGAACTTTCTGGAAACCGAGCACGTCGAGCAGATTGTGGCATGGGTCCGGGCATTCAAGAGTGTCGAGGATCGGGCGAAGGTTGTCAGTCTGAGTGAGATCAAGGCGGAAGACTGGACCCTCAACATTTCACGGTTCGTTTTGCCGCCGGTTTCGGATGATATACCGCCGTTGCCGGAGGCGGTTGCCGCCTTCAAGGAGGCACTTGCAGAGGCACGCGCTGCGGAGGACCGGCTGCGTGAGGTCTTGACGACTGGAGGATGGCTGAAATGAACTTGCTGCAACGTTATCAGCGGCTAACCATCTGGAACCGTTTGGGTACTTGGGGCTCTATTGCCTCCATCGTGTCTGTTCCACTGGCGGTCGTTCTGGCTGTGGCATCGATTGCCGTCCCGTTGTGGATTGCTGGTCGTAAGTCGCCACCTGCCATAGACATGCCACGGACCACGGCACAGCACGAGGTTCCGGTCAAGAGACGCGCTCCGACCGTATCATTCGCAGACGGGCGGCGAGCCACTGTCGGGTTTACCGTGACAACACACATTGAAGACACCGATGCCTCAACTCTCGTGGTCACGTGTGGCACAGAAGAGAACGCTAGGAACAGTCTGGACGGCAGGGTCCTTTCATCAGTCATCGCTCAGATGGAGAAGCGATCGCTGTCGGAAGCAAGGGGGATGCGGAGTCAGATCGGGCAAGACCTCGTGGCATCTCTTTCTCCGAACTTCAAGAAGGTCGGTTTGACATTGGATGACATCTCTCTGACTGAGATCACAGAACTCAACTCAGGTGCAGACAGATGAGCAATCGCCTCACACAGCAAGAACTTGAATCATACCTCTGGGGGGCGGCGAAGCTTCTCAGGGGGTTGGTGGATGCCGGGGATTACAAGCAGTACATCTTCCCGCTCCTGTTCTTCAAGCGGATGTCGGATGTGTGGGAAGAGGAATATGAGACGGGCCTGGCTGAGACCAAGGATAAGAAATACGCCCGGTCCACAGCCAATGACCGGTTCGCTATTCCTGCCGGCGCGCACTGGTCGGATGTGCGGTCGGCGTCACGGGACGTAGGCCGGGCGCTATTGACCGCCTTTCGTGCCATTGAGGCGGCGAATCCGGAGCGGCTGGCCGGTGTTTTCGGCAATGCCTCGTGGACCGACAAGGCGCAGATGCCCGACGAGACCCTCAAGAACCTGATCGAGCATTTCTCGCAGCATTCCCTGAGCCTGGCGGCGGTGCCCGAAGACGAGCTCGGTAACGGGTATGAGTACCTCATCAAGCAGTTTGCCGATGACAGCGGGCACACGGCGCAGGAGTTCTACACCAACCGCACGCTGGTTCACCTGATGGCGCAAATGCTGGAGCCCAAAGCCGGGGAGACCATCTATGACCCGACCGCCGGCACGGGCGGCATGTTGATATCCTGTCTTGCCGAAGTGAAGCGGCGCGGCGGCGATGCCCGCACGTTGGGGTTATTCGGGCAGGAGTTGATCAATATCACGGCGTCCATCGCCCGGATGAATCTGGTTTTGCATGGCGTGGAGGATTTCCAGATCGTGGCCGGTAATACGCTGAGTAATCCGGCCTTCACCGAGCGGGACACGTTGCGCACGTTCAACGTGGTGCTGGCCAATCCGCCCTATTCGATCAAGAAATGGAACCGCGAGGCATGGGCCAGCGACCCGTGGGGTCGGAACTTCCTCGGCACCCCGCCACAGGGCCGGGCCGATTACGCTTTCTTCCAACACATTCTCAAGAGCCTGGACCCGAAGACCGGCCGGTGCGCCATCCT
>CAZZBA010000337.1:0-4748 GCA_964652765.1 uncultured Victivallales bacterium
GGCTATCCGGTCCTGATCCATGTCGATGATTGGAATTTCACGCCGCCGGAGTGGAAGGATCCGGAGATCGTCGAGTGGACCGCCTTTCCCGCGGCGGGCGAGCGCTTCGGTCCGCCGGTGAAGCGCCGGTGGATCAACTGGGGATCGTGGTTCGTGGCCAGGCCGCCGCCGAATGTCGAGAGCAGCAAGTTCCGGGAGTACGCACAGGAAAGGCTGGAGAAGGAGATAGCCGGCCCCATCGCGCTCCGCCTCAAGCGGTGGGAGACCGAGGGGCGCTCCCATCTCTTCGCGGGCCTCGTGGTGGGATGGGAGACCGGGTTTTATACAGCCGACAATATCGATCTGAAGGAGAGACCTACCTTCGGGGATCAGACATTCGGCGATGACGAACTGGTCCGGACGGGATACGCGGCGCTGACGGCGCGCGGCCATACAGCCGCCGCAATCACCGAACGCGCACAGCGCGAAGGCAAGACCCGAAACGCCCTGATGAACGAACTGATGTGGGGCGTGCTGCACGACTACAGCGAATAAAACCTCACGCGCACAGCTTCCGCCATTTTTCCTTGCGGACTGGACCATTTCAACAAGGGCCGCGCTGAGTATGCGTTTGTTCTTTACTGGATCACCAACCTCAGGATTCCAGGTCCGAAACCCATCAATCCTGCCGTCGAGGCCGCCGGAATGATGGGCAGTGACAATGGCAAGCTCGGCACGGCTGCAGCGCTATTCAATCTGGTGAAACTGAACGATACGGTCGAGATCTGTTCCCGCTACTGCGTTTATTCCTATAACAACACACGCAGCGGACACGGCGGCATGTGGTTCAACAACTTCTGGACGCCAATCGGCGCGTGGGCGGCAGGCGAGCAGGGCTTCAAGCATTTCATGAAAGGACAGGCCTGGTGGCGGGAGCTGTACCGCAAAAGTGATGGTTCGTTCAACCAGACTGGACGCGGCGGGATCGGGGTTTCTTACGGTATTCCATATGTTGCGCCCAGGAAGCGTTTGCGCATACTCGGCTCGCCGGTCTCGGCATTCGGGACGAACTGCCCGACCATCCTGAAACCGGCGCTGGAAGCCCATAAGAACCGCGACTACGCCAAATGCGAGGAGCTGATCCGCAAGGAGATGGGTGGCATTATTCCCGCCGGGGATATGCCGGTCGTTAATAATATGCTCGAATCGGTTCAGATCCTGCAATCCAGCATCGAGCATGACCTTACCTTCACGGAAAAGCTGATAAAGGATGGCAAGGCCTACTACGCATCGCTCGAGCTTCCCCAGCTGAAAGGCGTTGTTGCCGCGAGTGATTCCCGTCTGGAGGCAATCGTTGCGGCACTGGAATCGCCGGATGGTATGTCCATGGTCCAGGCGGATCTTTCGGCAATCCAGAAGGCGCACCCGGCAAAAGTCGTCAAGTCCGGCAAAGACAGTCTTGCCGCGGAAAAGGGAACATGGAGGAACCTCATTCCCTCGAACAACAGGCAGATGAAAGTCATTGAGAACGTTGCACAGGTGCCAGAGGGATGGACTGAGCCGACCTTCGATGATTCCGGCTGGAACACGGCAACGCTACCGATACCCTGGACGATGTATCACACGGCGCTCTTCAGGGGTAAATTCAATGTTGAAGACAAGAGCGCGATCGATGGGCTGCGTATTGTCGGCAGGTTTTTCCAGCAGCAGAATGTGCTGGTTTACCTGAACGGCGAACTGGTGGCAAAGGTCGACGAGATTGACACGGGCGGAGGTACGGTCACCGGTGAGCTCAACGCTTTCGGATCAAAGCAGTTGAAGAACGGTGAGAACACGATCTCCATCGCAACCCGCCACAGGCGGCGTTGGGGCTCATACCGGGGAACGTATGTGACCTCCGAGTCGGTGGGTTTTGCCATTGAGGGACTGAAGAAGTAGGACACCCTTTCCTTTCCATCGGGTTCACCTCTTGTCGGTTTGGCGCGGCACGACGTCACAGGTTTCCATATACCAGCGCAATAGACGCTCCCGGAGGGCGATCAACACTTCACGTTGAGCCGGATCGTTGATGAGATTTCGTTCTTCCATCGGATCACGGGCTAGATCGTAAAGCTCATCCTGCTCATAGAGACGCTGGACGTATTTATGTGTTTTCGTACGACACATGGCCGCCTTTGTATGATAGGGCCCCTCATCAGTCGTCTGCAGGGAAATGCGCGGCCAATAAAGATTCGGGGCACCGCTCGAGGTACTTTCCAGCTCCATCGCCTGCCGCTCGCCCCGCAGGCGCCCGCCTTCGGTAAAAACCGCATCGCGGTGCTCGTCCTGCTGTCCGGCCAAAACCGGCAGCACACTTTTCCCGAAATGATCATAGCCCGGCTCGATACCCGTCAGTTCATAGACGGTGGCCGAGAAGTCCACCAATTCCACCAGTGCCGCGCTAACCCCGGGTTTGACGGGGATTCCCAGAGGCGGCTTGACCACGAAAGGCACTCTGCTCAAGCAATCCTCGAACGTATTCTGGGGCTTCTCGACCAAACCATAATCACCAGTGAAATCCCCATGATCGGAAAACAGGAAAACGGCACTGTCGTCATACAATCCTTTTTCCCGCAAGGCGTCCATCACCATTCCAAACTGATGATCCAGCCGGGCGCACATACCGTAATACACCGCCCGCAACTCGGTCCAGCGCTCCTCCGTCCAGCCCTGCAGATGTTGTCCTTCATAGATTCCCTTGAGAATGGATGGCTTGCCTGCCCATCCTTCGGGAGCCTTTGTGCGAGGCGGGAGCTTATCCCGGGCAACCAGGCTATACCAGGGCTCCTCTACACAATAGGGCGGGTGCGGATAGCTGAGAGGCAGGTATAGGCATAAGGGCTGATCGCCCTCATGACTCCGGATACGGTCAATCGCCCCCAGCACCATGGCCCAATCCCCATCGCAATAAATATCCTTGTCGCCCTTGTCGAGCCGGCCCTTGAAGAAACTGAAGAAATTATCGCCATCGGGGTCGCCACGCCACCCCGACCGGTTGCCATGATTGCCTTCCTGCGGCTTATAACACCAGCGCTGATAGTCGGCTTCGGTTGGCCGGAAACGCTCATGGCAATAGGGTTCGAGCGAGTCCTGCCCGGGCGTCAGATCATTCTTCCCGCCCCACCAGACGAAATAGCCATTGTCCTTGAGCATCTTCAGCAGATTCGGTTCGTTCAATTCCGGATGCAGCATGTGATACATGGTCCGGTGCCCGCGGACATGCGGATACCAACCGGTCATGAAACTGCATCGACTGGGCGTACACACCGTATTCTGGCAAAAAGCCGCAGAAAAGGAGACCGCCTCACTGGCGACCAGCCGATCCAGATTAGGCGTCACGGCGGCTGGATTTCCAAGATGTCCCATGACATCGGCGCGCCATTGGTCAGGGTTGAATATGATGATATGCGGTTGTTTAATCATGCGGTGTATTCCCTTGTCCTAGGAAGATACAAATGATCAGCGAACCTGTAAACGCTATATTGCGGCATTTCTGGACGTCGTCAAACGACCAGGCTGCATCGGTATTTCTGTGACATCCGCTGCGTTTATGTATATAAGACAGAGTGGAGTTGAATGTCTTGATTAGCAAAACGAGGGATATATCATGAACCGAGCCTGGGCAACCGTCATTCATATTGCGGCAATTGTAATTCTCTTTTCCGGGACTGCCAGCGTGGTGGGTGGCGCGGAACCCGCGCCTTCACTGCCTGACTTCACGCAAGGCAGCAAAATCGACAAGGTGTTTTTTGCCCAGCATCATGTGCTTGAACCGACGAATGCCCTCTTCAGGCTGGTAGGCGGCCTCCCTGCACTCATAAAGGTGCAGGTCTATGCGGAGGCCCCCACCCCGGCACCATTCGTGCTGGCTACATTGGAACTCGGTTCGGAAACGATGCAGCTTCCCCTGACCGGGCCGGAAGTACTCCCGAAGCGGCCCGCAGGCGATCCGGTGCTCATGGAGCATTCCTACCACGATAGTTTTACAGCGATGATCCCTAAGGAATGGGTCAAGACCGGCCTCAAGGTGACCGTGGAATTGAAGGAGTATGATTACAGCAATGTGGATGCTAACGACAGCGTATACACGAACTGCGTTGCCGAGACAAACATTTCGACATTGGATCGCCTAGTGCTGGAAAACCTGAAGATCGGGGCTCCAACCAAAGTAGTGATGCAGATGTTCGATATCCACTATTTCGGGTCCGGCAAGGGCGCTGATTTCCCAGAAGGGTGGGAGACCGAACTCGAAGCGAAACTGCCCGTGGCCGAACTGGTTGTTCACAGGGTCAAGAATATCATGTTTAACGAGATCGTTATGCCGCCTATATACGACAAACCTTCGGACCTGTACACCAGTCTTGAAGATTTCAGGGCAAAGACGGGAATGGAGTTCGAAGGGGAACAGAGTATTGCGCTCAGATGGTGTGCAGCACTGAAGGCTGCCGGTGGTACATTCGGACTGTGGCGTCCATATCACATCAACATTGCCGGACTCTATTCGGGCGGACAGGCAGGCGGCTATCGGAGCTGCGGAAACCTGCACCGGCACGGGGTTTTACTTCACGAGCTTGGACATACGTTTGGTCTTCCGCACTGGGCAGGCAAAAAGGATTACCCCTACAGCCGGACGATGTACGGAGGATCTGCGGGTGAGGAAACCTCCCCGAATGCAGGGCCAACCTGGGCTTTTGACGTCCGGCGGCGTGACTTCCTCGCGCCTAGCAGGA
>CAZZBA010000338.1:0-4736 GCA_964652765.1 uncultured Victivallales bacterium
TCCAGCTCTGCCTCGGGCTCAAGGGCCCGGAGGCTGGCGGCAAGGATCTCGCCGCCAAGATCGATTCCTTCAAGGTGATGATCCGCACCGTCCGCGACACCTATTCCAACGCCTCGGTCTTCGCCACGACGCTGCGCGAGGTCGTCAGTGCCAACTGCCACCAGTGGGGGGCGCTGATGCTCGATGGCGAGAACTGGCACGTGGCCGAACCGCGCGAGATCGGCGTGCTCGACCGCATCGGCGGCGGCGACGGTTTCGTCGGCGGCATGCTCTATGGCATCCTCCGCGGCTGGACCCCCGAAAAATGGCTGCAGTTCGGCTGGGCCTCCGGTGCCCTGGCGACCACGCTGCTGACCGACTACGCCCAGCCCGCCGACGAGGACCAGGTCTGGAGCATCTGGAAGGGCAACGCCCGCGTCAAGCGGTGATGGCAGCCCCCGTTTGCGGGACAGGCTCCATTGCCTTCGGGACCGCAGACTGCAGACCAACAGACCAACAAATACCGATTAGGTTTAGAGTAGGTCGCGGCACCTTGCCCGACCGCTGAGCATAAGTCGACCGGCTACTAAAGGACCGTTGAACGGCAGGTCGGGCAAGGGTGCCCGACCCACTCAAAGGCTCACTCACCAATCGGGTAACCGTTCGCGTTCGCGTACTGGCGGTAAAGCTGCTCCAGCCGGCATGTGACCGGTCCTGGCACGCCTTCGCCGATCTGGCGGCGGTCGATGTTCACCACCCCGATCACCTCGGCGGCCGTCCCGGTCAGGAACACCTCGTCCGCGGTGTACAGGTCATAGCGGCTCAGGCGCTCCTCCCGTACGGTATAGCCGGCCGACGCCGCCAGTTTCATCACGGCATCACGCGTGATCCCTTCCAGGATCCCCTCGTTCACCGGCGGGGTTCTCAGGACATTGCCGCGCAACGCGAAGATATTGTCCCCCGTCGCCTCGGCGACCGCCCCCTGGGCATTGAGCATCACCGCCTCCATGCAGCCGGCATTGATCGCCTCGATCTTGGCCAGGATGTTGTTGAGGTAGTTCAGGCTCTTGATCCGGGGGTTGACCGCCTCCGACAGGTTGCGGATCGTCCCGACCGTGACGATCGCGAGGCCCTTCTCATAAAGTTCCTTCGGGTAGAGCTGGATATCCGCCGCGATGATGATCACCTGCGGCGTCTTGCAGAGGTAAGGGTTCAGCCCGAGCGTTCCCACGCCACGCGTGACCACCAGCCGGACATAGCCATCGGTCGTGTTGTTCTCCTGGCAGGTCAGCGCCACCGCTTCCATCATCGCCGCGCGCGACATCGGGATGTCCAGCGCGATCGCCTTGGCCGAGTCGTAAAGCCGGCCGACATGCGCCTCCAGCTCGAAAATACGGCCACTATAGCTGCGAATCCCCTCGAAGACCCCGTCCCCGTAAAGCAAGCCGTGATCAAATACAGAAATCTTTGCCTCCGCCTCCGGCACCATTACCCCGTTCATGTATATCTTCATGCTTCTCCTTGTCGTAAATTCCGGCAGTCTGGCACGATTCCGTTTAGGATTCAATCTTTTCCGTTGCTCATTTCGCGGAATCTTTTTACAATAGCCACGTAATCACCAGAAAAGAACAACTAAATGACATGAACAAGGGTTTATCAAATGACCGACAAAAAAAATCGCGTGAAGTCCGATGAGATCGATGATGCCGAGAACGAGCCGCCGTTCGTCTTCGAGGATGAACACAAGGGAGAACGGTTGTATTTCGTGGGTGCCGGTCGCTACGTCCAGTACACCGGAGAGGGCGATTATCCGCCGGCTGTCGAGCACTGGATGAAACACCACGGCGGTGAACTGCCGCCGTTCATGCCTCTGCCCGCACACCCGGTCGAGTTCCATGTCGACGAGGAATGGGGCGGACGCTACGTCATCCCCTGGCCCGGGAATGGCCCCCTGCCGGAACCCGTCCTCGACTACATCTGCGAGAACGGCGTGCTCCCGCGCAACACGGCAGTCTGACCGGCGATGAATACATGAAATCCGATATTGTCAACCGGCTCCTGGCTGACTGCCCGGAATCACGGCAAGGCGAAGCGTCTGTCTTCGCTCCCGCCAACATCGCCCTCTGCAAATACTGGGGCAAACGCGATACCGAGCTGAACCTTCCCGTCACCGACAGCCTGTCGCTCTCGCTCGGAACCCTCGGCTCGCACTGCAGGATGGCGTTCCACAACGGCCCCGCCGACCTCGTGCAGCTTAACGGCACTGATCTCCCCCCGGATCATCCCTTCGTCTGCCGGCTGGCCGGCTTTCTCGACCTCTTCCGCCGCCACGCCGGATGCCGCTTCCGCATCGAGACCGTCAACTCCATCCCCACCGCCGCCGGCTTCGCCTCATCCGCCTCCGGCTTCGCCGCGATCGTCAAGGCGCTTGACGCCCTGCACGGCTGGCAGCTTCCCGAACGCTCGCTCTCGATCCTGGCGCGACTCGGCAGCGGCAGCGCCAGCCGCTCGCTCTGGCAGGGGTTTGTCCATTGGCACGCGGGTAGCGACGCCGACGGCATGGACAGCTTCGCCGAGCCGCTGCAAGAGCATGGGACCGATCAATGGACGGACCTGCGGATAGGGCTCCTGATCCTGAACCGCGGCCGCAAGGCGACCGGATCAACCGAGGCCATGCGCCGCACGGTCGAGACCTCGGCGCTCTACGACGCCTGGCCCCGCCAGGTGGCAACCGACCTGGCCGCCATCCGCCAGGCCATCCGCGACCGCGATTTCCAGGCGCTAGGGGCCGCCGCGGAAGCCAACGCGCTGGCGATGCACGCCACGATGATGGCCGCCCGACCGGCTGTGCTCTACTGGCAGCCCGAATCCGTAGAAGCCATGCACCGCGTCTGGGCCGCCCGCGCCGACGGCCTGGCCCTGTACTTCACGATGGACGCCGGCCCGAACCTGAAACTGGTTTTCCGGGAAGCCGACCGCACCACCATCGAGCAGCAGTTCGACGGCCTCGTCACCGCCAACCCGTGGCAGGCATAAACGCGCCATGAGGTCGCGGTCTACCGGCCTGGCAAGGGCACTAAATCCCCGTCGACCCGAACCCGCCAGCCCCGCGCGAGGTCTCATCAAGCTCATTGACCGGCCTGACCGAGACCCGCAGGACCGGTTTCACCACCAGTTGCGCGATCTTCATGCCCTTCTCGACCGGGAAAGCCGCTTTGCCGAAGTTCACCAGGATCACCCCGACTTCCCCGCGGTAGCCTTCGTCGATCGTGCCGGGCGTGTTCAGCACCGAGACCTGGTGCTTCGCCGCCAGGCCGCTGCGCGGACGCACCTGCCCCTCGGTCCCGGGCGGCAGGGCGATCGCCACCCCGGTCTTGACCACGGCGCTCGCCCCCGGTGCCAGCGTGATCGCCTCATAGGCGAACAAATCCAGCCCGGCATCCCCCGGATGCGCATACGACGGCACCACCGCATCGGTATAAAGCCGCTTGACCTGCATCTCCATCATGTTAATGACTCACTCTCTTTTCGACTTTCGACTTTTCCCCTCACACACCCAGATACTTACCCATCAACGGCGCCAGCTTCTGGCGCACGGACACCGGCACCACTTTCCGATCGGTCGCAATCGCGCAGGCCAGGGCCGACCGACAGCCGCACGCGCGCTGATCGGGAATGGCCGGAATCAGCTCACGCAGGATCGAGAGCGCCAGCCTGGAGTTTGCCGACAGATGCCCGAGTATCAACTCCACCGACACATCCTCCTCGGTTGCATGCCAGCAATCGTAATCCGTGACCATCGCCATCGCCTGGTAGCAGATCTCGGCCTCGCGGCAGAGCTTCGCTTCCGGCAGCGAGGTCATGCTGATCACGTCACACCCGAGCTGACGGTTGATGTTCGATTCCGCCCGTGTTGAGAATGCCGGGCCCTCCATGCAGGCATAGGTGCCGCCGATGTTGACCCGTACGTCGCTTGGCGGATTGATCGCCGCGATCACGGCGCGCGCCTTCCCGGCGATGACCGCGCGCAGCGCCGGGCAGGCGGGCTCGCCGAAGGCGACATGCGCCACCAGCCCCTCGCCGAAGAACGTGTGTGACGCGGATTGCTTCGTCCGGTCGAAATACTGGTCCGGCAGCACCAGGTCGCGCGGGCGCAGATGCTCGCGCAGGCTGCCGACCGCACTGATCGAGATGACATGATCGACGCCCAGTTGCTTCATCGCGTAGATGTTCGCGCGGTGGTTGATCTCGGAAGGCAGGATCCGGTGCCCGCGACCGTGCCGGGGCAGGAAATAGACATCGCGCCCCGCCAGCATGCCATGCACCAGCGCATCGGAGGGAGCACCGAACGGCGTATCCACCGTCAGGGTCTCGACCACATCCAATCCCTCCATCTCATAGAAACCGCTACCGCCAATCACACCTGTCTTCATCGCTTGCCCTTCTTGTATAGTCCTGCATAATACGGATACTTCTCTTTGGGATCATCCTCCCGGTAATAACGCCAGCGCTTGTAGGACCAGAGCCAGTGCTCCGGGCGAGCGCGAATCACCGTCTCCAGCTCCTGAACCACTTGCGCCGTCAACGCCTATGCCGACGGTTCCTCGCCCGGCAACGGAAAGATATCGCCTGCCCTTACCGTATAGACGCCGTGACGATCCGCCACGCAATCAACCATCAGCAGCGGAACCCGCGTCCGTTGCCAGAGCATGCCAGGCGCATTCGAAACCGGCGCAGGCAACCCGAGAAAAGGAATA